>NZ_PNOZ01000016.1:0-106305 GCF_002879555.1 Verrucosispora sp. ts21
CGGAACCTGTCAAGTCAAGTGAGACGTTTTCGTGGTTAGGTGTTCTGTAGATTTGCGGGTTGAGCTGCTGGTTTGTTGATCCACACGGTGGTCGGTAGGGCTGGGGGTCGGGGGCGGCGGGTGAACCGGTCGGGGTGGGTGTGCCAGGCGGTGTCGAGGGTGGCCTGCCGTTGGTCGTGCACGTCGGCGGCGGTGTCGTAGTGCACTGAGGCGGGGGTGTGCAGGCCGATCCCGTTGTGGCGGTGTTCGTGGTTGTAGTAGGTGAAGAACTCGGTGCAGAACTCGCGGGCGTGTTCGAGTGAGGTGAACCGGTCGGGGAACGCGGGGCAGTATTTCAACGTCTTGAACTGCGCTTCGGAGTACGGGTTGTCGTTCGATACCCGTGGTCGGGAGTAGGAGCGGGTGACGTCGAGGTCGGCGAGGAGTTCGGCGACGGGTTTCGAGGTCATCGACGAGCCCCGGTCGGCGTGCAGGACTTCGGGTCGAACCCGGTTGCGGGTGATGGCGTCGTCGATCAGTTCGCGGGCGAGCATGGAGTCCTCACCGCCGGCGACGTGCCAGCCGACGACGTACCGGGAGTACACGTCGATGATCACGTACAGGTGGTAGAACACGCCCCGCCCGGTGGTTTTCAGGCGGGTGATGTCCCATGACCACACCTGCGACGGCCCGGTCGCGGCCAACTGCGGAATCGTCCGCGGCGGGTGGGTGGCCTGCCGGCGGCGTTCCCGACTCTCACCCGCTTGGCGCAGGATCCGGTACATCGTGGACTGTGAGCACCAGTAACGGCCCTGGTCGAGTTCCCGGGCCCACACCTGCGCCACGGACATCTCCGCGTACTCATCCCGATGCAACACATCCAGGACCGCGCGGCGTTCGGCCTCGCTCAGCGTCGACGGCGGGAGTGTCTTCGGCCGCAGTGGCCGGGACACCACCGGCGGCTGCCGGTGCCGGTAGTGCGTGGCACGGGACCGGCCGGTCAACCGACACGCCCCGGCCACACCCACCAGCGGCAGCAGCTTGCCGAACGCCGTGTTCAGCGCCTCCTGCCCGGCCGCGGCGTGTCGTCCGCGCTCTCGGACAGCGTCTCCAAGAGCGCGTGCGCTTTTCCCATGATCTCCAACGCGGTCTTCGTCCGCGCCAGGTCCGCTTCCAGACGCTCGTTACGCCGCCGCAACCGCTCCAACTCAACCGCCTCCGCGCTCCGGCGCCGGTTCTCACCCACCGGGCTCTTACGGGTGCCCAGGGCGGTCAACGCGCCGGCGTCCCGCGCGGCACGCCACTCCAAGATGTGGGAGTGGTACAGGCCCTCCCGACGCAGAATCGCCGCCCCCTCACCCGAGGCCTTCGCCGCGTCGTACTCCGCCACGATCCGCAGCTTGTACTCCGCCGTGAACGTCCGACGCTTCGGCCGTCCGCCCTGCTCACCCGGGGTGTTGGGTAGTGTCACGATGATCCTCTTCCTGTCACCCGTCGAGCCTAGCTCGCCCGGAAAGGCTGTCTCATCTCAGCCTGGCAGACAGGGCAGCCCCGTCCGCCTCCACCTTGAGTACATCCCTAACGCAGGTCCGGTCGATAGCGACTGCGCTGGCACAGTCGATGTGGCAACAGGCGCTCGATCGTGAGCGAGAGGGCTGGCCGCCGTGGTGGCTACCCTTGTTCGCGGTCCTGCTGGCTGCAGCGTTTCTTGGCCTGCTCATCGTTCCGCTAATCCGCGTGCTGCTGTGGTGGACTGGCGGGCGTATCACTGACCTGGCGGCCTGGGGGCAAGACCACGCGTACGCCAGGATCGTCATCGACCCCGTGCGCAACTACCTTGCCAGCCATGCCGCCGGGCTGCCTGTGAACGGCAACTCCCTGTGGTGGACCTGGTGTTCCGCCGGTTTGGTGCTGCTGCTTTTCAGCCTGTTCCGCTCGGTCGGTGCCCGGATCGGATGGACGCTGTACGGTGCCGGCAGCGCCGCTATGGTCGCCGCTGGCTCTGGCGGTCCGGGGCGGTGGATCGCAGCCGGCATATGCGTCCTTTGGTGGTCGCTGCTGTCCATTCCCGCGCTGTCCTGGCGCCGCCAGCGGGTACTGGCGGTGCCGGTCCCTCCCCCGCCGGCGCCGCCGGCCCAGACAGTGACGGCCGCGCCTACCCCGAGGGTCGCTGGAGGCGTGAGTCTGGAGCAGGCGGAGGATGAGAACGCTCCGGACGACGGCGCCACTTGGGCCGCTGGTCTGTACGAGGTGCTGATCCGCCGCGAGCACCTGGCTCGACCGGGCACCGAGCGGTGGAGCGCCACTACCCATGCTTCTAACGGCTTCAGCGCGATCGCCGAGGACGGCCGCCGCGCGGCGGGGATCGCGCTCTCCGGGGAAGCGGTTCGCGAGCTACTGGCCGGGCTGTCTACTCCCACTGGCGCACGACCGCAGGTCGGCTGGACGACGGCTCCGCCAACCGTGCCCCGTAGTCGCCGCATGGACTACGACGATCTCCAGGAGCCCGGCTCGATCCACGAGTTCGTTGCCGGCAGCACCGATATCCTCGCGCGCCTCGCTGCCCTGCTGCAGGAACGCCGAAACCAATGGCCGGTCGACCGGATGCAGCTGCAGGAGAAAATCACCGCCAGGGCGGCCACACTGAATCGGGCCAGTCCCCTGGTGAGAGGGGCGTCGTACAGCCCGGAGGACCGAAGTCACGACGACTTCGGTCTCGTCGCCATCAACGATTGGGTGTCAACCGACACGATCGTTGGAGGCAACGCCACTTGCTGGAACGACTTCGCCAGCCACCGTCCCCAACAGGTCCAGTTGATCATCGGCAAGCTGCTGACGGCGCCCGATCCCGGCCGGGCGTTGGCCGAGATCCTCACCGACGACGGGCACGTTCACCTAACCCAATACCCAGGTCCAGCCGGCCCGATCCATGAGATCACCACCAACGGCACCCACCGCACCCACGCGCTGCGGCTGCTCGGGGTGCCCCTGATCGCCGCCGAGGTGACCGTCCAGCCCTTGCCCCTGCGGGTCACCGTCTTCAGCGCGTCATCCACCAACGGGTGGGGCGAGGGCCGCCACCACGGTCCCACCCCGGCGCTCTGGCGTGCCCTGATCAATCGTGGGTTACTCATCGGACGCATCAGTGGGAAGGGCTTCCAAGCAACCTTGGAGCTTCACCAGGTGGCTGCACCCTGGTTGCTCAGTTGCCCTCGCGACGCCGCAGCGATAAGCGCCGCCTACGACCGTCGGTACCCGGGCGCCCTCGGCATTCCGGTCGAGGCCATGTCCGGTCCCGCCCAGTGGTGCCAGTGGCTGCTCGGCGACCCATGCCCGACGTCGTAACCGGCCACACACAGCTCTGGCAGCACATCGTCACCAGCCAGGGCGCACTACGGCTGTCGTGGGCCGACATACAGCGGTGGGCCCGTCACGGCAAGCTAGCCCTGCACCGGCGACATACTCGCCGTATAGGCACCGCAGATACGGGATGGAGGCTGGGGATGCGCTGGAGGCGCGGCAGCGATGCTACCAGCATCACTGCCGCAGAATCCCTTCGCTTCGCTGTTTGTCTCCTACTTAGAGCCACTGTCGGTGCGGGCCGGGTTGTGGGTATCACCGCTGGCGCTACTCCCTGACGACGGCTGTGTCCGGGCGAGCCTTTTCGCCTTTGCGTGCGCAACTCTGGCCGGCGATTGGAAGACCTCCAGCAGCACCTCGTCCATCAGCGTGAGGATCAACTCGGCGTCCTCGGCAGCCACGGGAGTGGTGAAGTCACCGTGGGCCATGTCATTGCCGAGGTGCCGGATTTCGTGCGCAGCCTCTTGGATGTGCCCACGAATGAGTCCAGTTTGGGCTAGTGCGTCGATCTTGGCGTTGAGGCTGCCGCTTGTGATCTGCTTCGCCTTCGCAGTTGCCTCGATGACCGAGCGGGCGAGCAGCACGGCGGCGCGGTGGCACTTTGTCTGCATCGCCCTGTGTGCCTCGCTAGCGGTGTCCGCGAGTGCATCCGGGACATCCGGGAAGCCCTTCCCGGCAGCGCGCGTCGGCAACCAGTGAAGCTGATCGTCGCGCTCGCCGAGCAACTCGTAGACATCTCGGCCCGACAGCCCTTCCTCCTGGTCGTACGGGGGGTTCTCAAGGGTGAGGTGGGCGAGCGTGATTCGACCGCATGCGGCGCAGGTGAACGCCCCCATGAGCGTCAACACAAGGCGATCGGGGCCGCCGATGCTCGGAACCTCTTCCCACCGGTAAGTCCCTCCGGCACCCCACTGTTGCATGTGCGCGTACCGGCCGCACCAACCGCACTCTGTGCCAATCATGCCGCGACCGTACGCGCCAATCCCACCGCGATGCCGGCGGTATCATCCCTTCGCGATGATGCCGCCGGCATCGATCCCGCCATGAGCCCAAGCACCCTGTGAAGCTCACCGTGAAGACCAGTACGCTGGTTCGCGCCTTGGTTGTGACGACAGACCGGTCAGCGTTCGAGGCGAATGAGGACGGCGAGCAGCGTGGATATGCAGCGGGCAGCAGCTATTCGGCCTGGTAGTGAATGACCGAGACGCAGGCGCGGAGGGCGTGCCATCTGGTGGGCCTCGACGCTGGCGAGCTGCGCCCGGTCCGTTTCCACAGCAACGCGGTGTTTCTTCTGCCTCGGGCTTGCATCATCGTGCGTGTCGGCCGAGGTGCTGATGCTGTGGGACGGGCCGCGCGGGCGGTCGATGTTACCCGTTGGCTGGTGAGCGAGGGCTTCCCCAGCGTGGTGCCCGTTTCCGGGATCGAGCAGCCGGTCATCGTCGACGGCGACCAGGAGGACGAATCTCCGGTCACATTCTGGGAACAGGCCGACGTCGTTCCCGCTCCGGAACCGGTCACGGGCGCAGAACTGGGCCGGCTGTTGCGATGGCTGCACACTCTCCGGCCGCCGTTTGTCCTCCCGGTGTTCCGTCCGCTGGACCGGCTCGTCGCGGCCGTTAAGGCCAGCAGCTGGCTGCAAGCGTCCGACCGGCGATGGATCGACGCGAGGGCGGTTGAGTTGCAGCACAGCCTCGACACGGTCGAGTTCCGGCTGGGAGTCGGCCTGGTGCACGGTGATGCGCAGTTGGACAACATCATCTCGACCCGCACCGGCCCGCTGGTCGCTGATTGGGACAACGCCGCGACCGCGCCGCGCGAGTGGGATCTGGTTCCTGCTACCGCTGAGGAGCGGTTTGGTGGATCGCCGCAGCTGCTGCCCCAGATGCTCGGCGCGTATGGCGCGGATCCGACCACGGACCCTGGCTGGAGGATCCTCCGGGACATCTACGAGTTGCGGTCCGTCGCCGCGCACATCCGTCGTGCGCCGTTCTCTCCGCCGCATGCTCGCGAGGCTGCGCTGCGGATCGCGTCGCTGCGTGCGGGTGACCGCACCGTTCGCTGGTCCGCAGTCGGATAGAACGGGCACGGCCGCGTGGAAGCGTGGTCAGGCGTCTGCGGTATCGAGGGTGAGGGTCAGCCGTTCCCGGAACGCGCGAACCGCAGGCCGGGTGGCGTGTGGTGCGGAGTGGGTCAGCAGTGAGCTGAGCCTGTCGAGCACACGGGTGGAGGTCGCGACCTCGGCGGCCATGTCGATCGCTCGATGGCCGTCGGCGGCTGCTTGGTCTGGGTCGATGCCGGTGAACCGGGCGACGCTGAGGCTGATCTGATCAAAGACGGTCGAGCGGGAGTAGCCAGGCGGACGGGCACCGAGTGCGGCGAGGGCTTGTTCTTCTGCGTGTGCGGCGAGATTCGTGTTATGGACGGCGGCGTCCTGCCATGCGAGGGCGGCGTTGCCAGCGAGTTCGGCTCGGCCGGTGTATGCCAGCAGATCGTGATCGCCAGGGTCCGCGTCGGCGAGCAGATCCTCAGCCAGCCGGACCGCGTGCTTGAGCTCGGTGATCGAGGAGGCCCCGAGCGGAGCGAGCATCCGGGCGCGCAGGTTCCACAGCATCGCCGCGGCGGCCGGATGCCGTCCGCGTGGCAGCAGCGCCAGGGCCGCGTCGACCAGCTGCAGTCCGGTGGCCGAGTGTCCCAGGTCGCGCATCTGCCGGGCCATGTCCGCGAGGAGGCTGACCTGGAGCAGTGTCGATCGCCTGTCGGTGGACTCGCGGGCGGCCTGCAGTCCGAGGGTGAAGTACCGCTGGGCAGGGCCGGCCATCTGTACGTCGTGGCTCATCCAGCCGGCCATTCCAGCCAGCTCGGCAATCGCGGCGAGCATCCGGTTGCCTACCGCGTCGGTGTAGGACGTTTCGCGCAGCAGATCGACGGCGTGCTTGAGTTGCCCGACCGCGGCCTCGCGGCTCAGTCCGCCGCCGATCGCCGCGTCTTGGGCGCCGAACGCGGCGGTGGCAGCCTCGATCCGTGCGACGGCCGACATGGTCAGACGCTGCGACGTCGACGCGGACCGGTCCGGTAGCCGCCCTGCGGGCCCGGTAAGCCACCGCAATAGCGGATCGGTCAGCGCCTCGCACGCAGTGAAGGCGATCGCCTCAGTCAGAAGTGCGCGCCTGGTCAGCATGTCGCTCCCCATGTAGGCGGCCAGCTCATCAAGCGTACGAGGGGCCACGCAGGGAACAAGGTGCGGTGCGGCCGGAGCGGCGCCGCCCCGCGACTGAGGCCAGATCACCGCGACAGGGATGTCGACGCCCCAGGCCCGGGACAGCACCTCGGCGACCACTTCCGGCTGCCGGCATGTCCCGCCGGATAGCCAGCGCTTCACGCCCACGTGGTCGTAGGACAGGTGGAGGCCGTACTCACGGTTGCCGAGAGTGTTGACCGCAGCGGCGAACTCATCCAGCGAGGTGAAGCCACTACCGTCGAGCAGCGCCGCCAAGACCGGGTTGACGATACGTGACGGCATCCTCATGACGTTGTCCCTCACACGCATACGGTGACCGGCGCTGGCCGTCCTCAGAGTACCGACGAAAACATCGACAGTGGGCGAACGCACCTTTCGCGCACCTTCCTGAGCGCCGTTCACGGTCTGGTCGACCCGGTAGGCCCGGTGCCACGCTCAGTCACACGGTCGCCGCTTCCAACGGCCGAGGGATCCACCGCCCGCGACGTGCTGGCTATCAGACTCGCCGGCCGATGGCGTCTCCAAGCAGGGATCGCCAGGGCGCACGCCTGACCGCGAACCGCACGGGCAGCACCCGTTGCGCTCGCGTGTGCGGCGGTCGACATCGCACATGGCAGTCCGGACGTCCGAGCTCACCCCGAAGGAGACCTGGTGACAACCACCCTCCCCGACCTCGACGGTTCAGTCCACACCGTGCTCGCTGGCGCGGACGTGCTGAATCGGAAGCAGGTCGAACAGGCGGCGGGGCAGTTGCTGCGAGCCCTCGGCGTCCCTGCGGACACCGAGGTCGGCCGCAACACCCCGCGACGCATGACCGATGCCCTCGTGCAGCTGCTCACTCCTCAGACCTGGACGTTCACGACGTTCCCGAACGACGAGGGCCACCACGACCTGGTCCTGACGCGCGATATCGCCTTCACGTCACTGTGCGCTCACCACCTGCTGCCATTCTCTGGCCACGCCCACATCGGCCTCTATCCCGGTGAGAAGTTGCCCGGCCTGTCGAAGATCGCTCGGACGGTGCGGATGTTCGCCGCCCGGCTGCAGGTGCAGGAGAACCTCGGGCAGCAGATCGCCAGGTTCCTGGACGAGCAACTGGCATGCGACGGCGTTGGCGTGGTGCTCGTCGCCGAGCACCTGTGCATGACCGGCCGAGGTGTCCGCGCCGCCGGCGCCGACACGGTCACGGTCGCCACCCGCGGTCGCTTGCAGAAAGACCACGGCGCACGCGCCGAGTTCATCCAGTTGGCCCTTCGGTCGAGCAGGGCCGCATGAGCGAGTCCGCGTCGACAGGCTCGGCCGGCGCCACGGCCACCGCGTCCGGGATCTATCGGATCGGCAAGACCTTCGAGTTCCATGGGGCGCACCAGCTGGGCGGGCTGCCCGAGGGGCACAAGTGCGGCCGGTTGCACGGGCACGGGTACACCGTGGAAGTCACACTCGCCTCGACGCGGCTGGCCGGACCCGGCTTCGTGGTTGATTTCGCGAAGCTCGACCCGCTGAAGCGGCATCTGGACGGCGAGTTCGACCACCGGCTCCTGAACGACGTCATCGACGTGGAGCCGACCAGCGAAAACCTGGCGCGGCTGCTGTTCGACTGGTGCGTGACCCATCTCCCCCTGCCGGACGGTGCGTTCGTCGAGGCCGTGCGTGTGCGGGAAACCGCGACCAGTTGGGCGGAGTACCGCCAAGACATCCCTGCATAGGAAAGGGAACGTCATCTTGTCACCCAAGGTCACCTCCGCGACCGGCCGGACCGGCACGCAGGTTGGGGTCGCCGAGATTTTTTACTCCTTCCAGGGAGAAGGAGTGAATCTCGGCCGCCGCGCCCTGTTCGTACGCCTCATGAAGTGCAACCTGACCTGCGGATATCCGAGGCTGCCTCGCACGGCGGAGGTAAGCGCCCTCGGCGCGATGGTCTGCGACACCGAGCACACCTGGAACACGGCCGAGCACGACCTGCAAGCCGTGCCGACGATGAGCGCCACGGAAATCTGGGACCAACTGGCGAGGCTCGACCCGAGCACCGACAACCCAGGCCTGGCACCGGTGGATCTGATCGTCGTCTCCGGAGGCGAGCCGCTGCTGCACCCTGACATCGTCACTGCCCTCGCCCAGCGCGCATCCGCCTCGGGCAGGTCCCTGGAGATCGAGACGAACGCGACCATCGCTCCGGGCGCCGCGCTGATCGAAGCAGGCGCGCACTTCAACGCCGGCCTGAAGCTGGCAAGCAGCGCGGTTCCGCGCGGCAAGCGGATCAAGCCGCAGGTCATCGAACAGCTGCAGAGCAGCGGACGGGCCCGGTGGAAGTTCGTGGTGACCGGCCCCAATGACGTGCGGGAAATCGCCGACCTTCAGCAGGAATTCGGGCTCACGGAGGTGTGGCTATCCCCGGAGGGCACCAGTGCCGATGTGGTCATCGACCGGATGCGGTGGCTGGCCGACGTCGCGCTGACCCACGGCTGGCACCTCACGACCCGCCAGCACGTGCTGATCTGGGGTGACAAACGTGGCCGATGACCGCACCCCCACGATGCTCGGCTGGGACGACATCACCGCCACCGCCGACCGGATCGCGAGCGAGATCCGCGCCCACACGGTGCCCGACGTCGTGGTGGGCGTGCTGCGCGGTGGCGTCATCCCGGCCGTGCTGCTCGCGCACGCCCTCGGCGTGCGCTCCTTGCGCGCCGTGGAGGTGCTGCACACCACCGCCGATGGCGTCGACGCGGTGAAGTCGTCCGCCCCGCAGGTCGCCAACGCGGCCAGCCTCGGCGACCTGACCGGCGCGAACGTCCTCATCGTCGATGATGTCGCCGGCAGCGGCGACACCATCGCACGCACCGTGGAACTGGTGGTGGCTGCCGGGGCCGTCCGGGTACGCACCGCGATCTTCGTGGTCAACGTCGGCAACTGGCGGCGGCCACAGAAACCCGAGCAGGCGCTGACCTACATCGGGACCGCCGTCGACGGCTGGGTGGTCTTCCCGTGGGAGCGCCCGTGACCGGGGCGACCGTCCAGTCCCGGCGCCCTTACCGCCGAGGGCCGGTCGCGGCGGCCACAGCACACCGGCTGGCACTCAATTCGGAAGGGAGAACGGGATGACCGGTGTATCCCTGTTATGGGCCCTGCGTTCGCCGTGCAACCTGGGCTGCCGTTACTGCTACTTCGGCACCATTGAGGAGCACCGGGACGCCATGCCGGCCCAGCCGGGGGCGCTGTCGCACCTGGCGCGCACCGATCTGGACCTGGCTACCATCGCGGCGTTCGTGCAGACCCTGCCCGCATCGCGCGTCGAGCGGATCTTTCTCGCCGGGGGCGAGCCGCTCATCTGGCCGCCGATCATGGACGTGGTCGCCGGGATCAAGGCCGCCGGGGTGCAGGTGGTGCTGTGCACCAACGGCATCCCGCTCAACCGGCCGGAGGTTGTCGAGGCGATCCTCGCTACCGGGGTCGACGCCGTGTCCGTCTCGCTCGACTCCGCCGACGCCGGCTACAACGACCGGTGGCGTCCGGCCCGCAACGGTGTGCACGGCCACCGAGACGTCGTGGCCGGCATCCAGGCCCTGATCACCGCCCGGGGCGCCGACCGGATGCCACGCGTGGGCATCTACTCGGTGATTACCCGGCAGAACATCGACGCGGTCACCGAGACCGCGGCCTTGGCCGCTCGGCTCGGCTGCGACTACTTCGTGCCGCAGCCGATCGCCCTTGAACCGGAGCACGCGCTGCACCAGCAGCTGTCGCTCACACCGTCCGACACCAAAGCGCTGACCGCCGCGTTCGCCCAGTTGTACGACGCGCCGCCGGTGCACCTTCCCGCGCCGAGCTACGCCGGCCAGGTCATCGACGCGGTCACCGCCGAGCGTCCCGGCTTCGTGCTCGGCTGCTTCGGCGGTACCGACCTGTTCTTCATCGAGCCCGACGGCAGCGTCTGGGACTGTCCCTCCACGTTGAAGATCCGCGCCACCGCAGCGGGCGACGGTCGGCGCTCGATCCGCAGCGCGACCGCCGCCGCGCTGTTCGGCCCCGGCGGCACCTGCGCCGACTGCCACCTGTTCTCCAGCGACTGCGTCAACATGTGGCCGCTGATGGGCTTCGCCCAGTTCCTGCCCCCCGGTGGGCCGTCATGATGCCCGACAATCTGCGTCGCGCTGCGCCGCCGGACACCGCCGGAATTGACCAGGCCATCGTCGCGGACCTTGCGCGGCTGCTCGCCCGGATGCCCGACCCCGCCGGGAGTGCGCACGCCGAGGCATTGGAACGGGAACTGGCCATGACCGCTGGGGTACGGCACGCGGTCGCGGTGTCCTCCGGTACCGCAGCGCTGCACACCGCGCTACGCGCGCTACACATCGGCCCAGGCGACGACGTCCTTGTCCCGGCGCTGTCGGTGATCATGTCGGTCGCCCCGATCATCTACGCGGGCGCCCAGCCGGTCTTCGTCGACTGCGATCCCACCGGCACCGACCTCGACTACGACGACCTCGACCGCAAGATCACGCCCTCGGCCAAGGCGATCCTGCCCGTGTACCTGTGGGGCCGGCCCGGCGACCCGGCCCGGCTCGCCCGCACGGCGGCGGAGCACGGCCTGGCCGTCGTGGAGGATGCCTGCCAGGCACAGGGCAGCTGCGCGGGCGGCCGACTTGCCGGCACTACCGGCGACGTGGGCTGCTTCAGTCTCAAAGATGGCAAGGTGCTTTGGTCCGGAGAGGGCGGATATCTCCTCACCGACCGTGACGACATCGCACAACGGGCACGATCCTTCCGCTCCCACAAGCAGCCGCCACCGCCCGGCAACGGTCATCCGGCCGAGGTCGGCTACAACTACCGGCTCGCCGAGCCGCTCGCGCTCATCGCCCGCGCCAACCTTGCCCGCTCCCACACGCTGGCCGCCCGCCGTCGACACCAGGTCTGCCTGCTCGCCGATTTGCTGACCGGTACCCCCGGCATCGACGTGACCGATGTGCCGGCTCGTCGGGGCTGGAACGGCTACAGCTTCCTGGCAACTGTGACCCTGGACCAGCCCCGTGCGTTCTGCGAGCACCTTGCCCGTCGCGGAGTACCGAACAGCGTCGGCACGTTCGGTCTGGTCCCCGCCGATCAGCGCCCCGCGCTCGCCCCGTTCACCACCGCGCCGTGTCCCCACGCGGCTGCGGTTGTCGACCGGACTCTCGCCGTCGCCCTCACCGACCACGACAGCGAGCAGCGCCTCACCGGGTACGCGCAGACGATCTCGGAGGAGGCCCGCCGATGGAGATCATGACCTGCGACGTCAGCCGGCAGCCGCGAGCACCCCACCCGGGAGCAGGGCCCGCCAGTGCCGGCCAGTCACGAGGTGATGCCGCCGGCATCGCAGCGGCACCTGACACGAGGAGTGACCCAATGAGCGAGATCCTGCTCTTTTCCGCAGGGCTGGATTCCTTCCCTGCTTGGCACTACCTGGGCAAGCCCCGGACCTTGTACTTCGACAGCGGACACTTCGGTCGGCAGCAGGAGATCGACACCGTGCGGGCGCTCGCTGCCGCACATGGGATGGACCTGGAGATCAGCAGCGAGCTTGACCTGTCCGGCCGGGCCACCCCGCAGGGAGACTTGATCCCGTTCCGGAACGTGCTGTTCGCGATGCTCGCCGCGTTCCGCGCCGACGTGATCTGGTGCGTGGGCGTCAAGGGTGACCACACCGCCGACAAGAGCTCTGAGGCGTTCGCGCGGATGAGCGAGATGCTGACCACGTTCGCTGGCCGACCGATCCGGGTCGACAGCCCGTTCTGGGACATGACGAAATCGGACATCGTGGCCTGGTACCTCAAGGCTGGTCTGCCCGTCGACGACCTGTTGCAGACGTTCTCCTGCGCGACGCCGGGCACCGCGTTCACGCACTGCGGCCGGTGTCCGAGCTGCTTGCGCCGGTGGATAGCGCTGACCAACAACGACATCACCGGCCACTTCGCCTCCCCACCGTGGACCTGGGACCGGATCCGCACCTACTACCTGCCGGCGATGGCCAGTGGTGGCTACCCGCCACACCGCGTCGAGGAGTTCCGCTGCGCGATGGCCACCGTCGGCGCACTCCCCTAGCCACCTTCGATGAGCCGCCGATCGCACCTCACCCAGTGGCCGATGCCGCCGGCATCACCAATCCGACGACCCCCTGACGACCTGGGAGCAGCAGTGAACGTCTCCGGCCTGCGGTTCGCCGCGAACATATCCATCCTCTACGGGCACCTGCCCCTGCTGGACCGGCCGGCTGCGGCGGCAGCCGATGGCTTCGACGCCGTCGAGTGTTGGTGGCCGTTCTCCCGGCCCGTGCCCGACGATCGGGAGACCGACGCTTTCGCCGCCGCACTCAACGACGCCGGAGTGCGCCTGATCGCTATGAACCTCGTGGAAGGTGACATGCGATCCGGTGACCGCGGGCTGCTGTCGAGCCCACGCCGCCACGGCGACTTCCGGGCGGGTATCGACACCGCCCTGGGGCTCGCCACACGCACCGGCTGCCGGATCCTCAACGCGCTGTACGGCAACCGGGAACCCGACGTCGATCCTGCCTTCCAGGACCAACTGGCTCTCGAAAGTCTCGCCGCAGCCGCCACCGCCGCCGCCACGATCGGCGCCACCGTGGTGCTGGAGGCGATCAGTGTTCAGGAGGCCCCGGACTACCCGCTTGGCGACGTCGACGCGGCGGTGACGGCCGCCGACGCGGTCAACGCCGTGACCGGCCTGACCAACACCGCTGTCCTTTGCGACCTCTACCACCACGGTCGCTCCGGGGAGGACGTGCCCGCGCTGCTGCACCGGCACGCGGCCCGCATCGCGCACGTCCAGGTCGCCGACGACCCTGGCCGGGGCCGTCCCGGCTCGGGCGCGCTGGACTACCCGGCCTACTTCGCCGCTCTCCAGGACATCGGGTACGACGGCTGGATCGGACTGGAGTACGAACCGACCCGTGATCCCGCCGTCGACTACGGCTGGCTGCCGGCCCTGCGGTCGGCCCGATGACACGGGCGGAAACAGGAATGCCACACACCACCAGCCCAGCAGCCGACGCGCCGGCCGCGCCGTCGTGGCAGCTTGCGCCGCCCCGGGGACGCCTGGTCACGATCGAAGGGGTCTGGGGCGCGGGCAAGACCACCGCTGCCCAGCTCGTCGGTGCGAAGCTGCGACGGGCCGGGTTCACCGTCGAGGTCGTCCACTACGGCGGGGAGCCCGGCAGCATCGGCCGGCTGTCAGCGTTCCTCGAACGCTCCCCGCTGCGCGCGCGGACCGGCCTCGGGGGGTACGCCTTGCCGCATCACAGCACCGTCGATGTGCTGCTACGCCTGTGCCGCGAGGCCCATCACCACATTCACTGCTTCCGGCCCGCCCTGGCTGTCAACGACGTGGTGCTCGTCGACCACGGCGTCTACTCCAAGCTCGCCTGGGCTCTGGCAGTGCTGACCGAGACCGCGCCCGACACCGATCCGGCCCACACGCTGAGGCGGCTACGTGCCGTCGTCGCGCCCTGGTTCTGCGAGCCCGACGTTCCGGTGCTCCTCGACACGCCGTGGCCGCTGGCCCGGGAACGCGCGATCGCCCGCGGTCGCGGCGGCGGCGATCCCGCAGCGATCGAACGGCTGCTGTTCCTGCCCCGCTACACCGCCGCCTACCGGCAGGTCCTCGCCGGCCACGACGACCGGGTGGTCCGCGTGCGGGTCGGGCTGCGCACCGCCGGCGCGGTCGCCGACGAGATCACCAGCCGGCTGCTCGGCACGCTGCGGGCCGCACCGCTGTCCACGACCGCACCGGGGAGGAGATGAGTATGCCGTCGCTGCTCGACGCGTTGCCGCGTGATCGGCTGCTGCTGGATGTGTCTCTGTGGTCGGCCGACCTGTCCGCGCTCGGGGCCGAGGCCGCCCGGATCAGCCCGCACGCCGACCTGTTGCACATCGACGCCTCCGACACCCAGTTCGTTCCGGAGCCGCTGTTCTTCCCCGATCTCGTGCGCGCGGTCCGACCGCACACCGATCGGCCGTTGCACGTGCATCTGATGGCGCACCGGCCGGCCCGGCTCGCATGCGCGTTCGCTGAGGCCGGTGCCGACCTGATCACGGTGCACGCCGAAGCCACCGGCGCGGCCGACGCCGTTCGGGCTATCCACGACGCCGGGCTACCGGCGGGGATCGCGCTGATGCTCGACACCGACCCCGTGGACGTCCGCGGACTGCTCCCTGCGGCCGACGCGATCGTCCTGATCGGCACCCCGCTGGGCACCAAGGGCACCACCATGCATCCCGCCGCCTTGACCAGGATCACCGCGATGCGGCGGCTGCTGGACGCCGAGCAGCGGCATATCCCGATCATTGCCGACGGCGGCATCCGCCAGGACACCGTCGCGTCGCTTGCCGCTGCCGGCGCCACCGGTGTGGTCCCCGGATCGTTGCTGTGGGCCAGCGGCGACCTGCCCGGCACCGCCGCATGGATCCGCACCCACCAACCGATGCCGCCGGCATCACCCGAAAGGCAGGCCCCACGATGACCACCTCACCTGACCTGTCGGGCTGGACGGTCAGCCTCGACCTGTGGGGCACCCTGATCGTGCACGGCGACCGGGCGGCCGTGACGGAGTGGCGGGTAGCTGAGTTCACCCGGATCCTGGACGCGTTCGGGTGCGCCAGAACCGAGACCCAGATCCGCCACGCGGTGACTGCCGCCGATCGCCTTGCCCTTCACCGGCAGCGCCATGAGGGCACGCAGCCTACCGTCGGCGAGCTGCTGGCCGGGATCCTCGACCCACTCGACGTCCAGGCGACGGCGGACATGCTGTCGGTCCTCGAAGTCGTGCATACCCATGCGAGTCTGCGCGGATGCCCGCGCCCGGTCGACGGCGCGGTAGGCGCGTTGCGGGCGCTGGTGGCAACTGGTGCGCGGCTCGTGTTGACCTCAAACACCTTGTCGACCTCTGCCCAGGTCCACCGGCTGCTGCTTGACGACCTTGAGCTGTCGCCGTTCTTCGCCGACATTCTGTTCTCCGCGGAGCTCGGCATCGCGAAACCACGACCGGAGGTCTTCGCCACAGTCGCCGAACGCGCGCACACCGCGCCGGAGAACGTGGTGCATGTCGGCGACGACTGGCTCACCGATGTCCGGGGCGCGCTGAACGCCGGCTGCCGGGCCGTGCACTACCGGCCGACCGGCCGGCCGGCCCGACCTGGTGTCCTCGCCATCACCGCTCTCGACCAAATCGTTGACGCGGTGTCCGCCACTTGCCTGCCGGCCGCCGCCCTGTCCTGCTCGGAGCCACGATGACCACGACCGCATCGGCTGCCACGTTGACCGTGCTGCCTGAGCACTCCGCCGGTGCCGACTTCCGCCTGTCCGACCTCCTGGCCCGTCACCGCGACGGCGGAAACACGGTCTTCGTCAGCGACGCCGTCCTACACCACGAGACCGCAGACGACCCGCTGCTCTACACCGCTCACCGCGACGTCCTGCCGCGCCGGCATGCGCTCGGCACCGACTGGTTCGCCGACCTGGTCGAATACCAGCCCGGCGTCCTGCCCGGCGGGGAACTGCACCGCTCGACCGGGCACTGGAACACCCCGGCGCAGCTGGAGGTCTTCCAGACCCTGACCGGCCGGACCCTGATCATCACCGCCTGGCGGACCGCCACCGGACAGCCGGCTCTGCGCTATCAGGAGTGCCCCGCCGGCGCACTGGCCGTGATCCCGTTCGGCGCCTGGCACCTCACCCTCACGCTCGACGGCCCGGCCAAAGTGTTCAACCTCTACACCGACCTACCCACCGCCGGACACCCGCCCGCAGATCGGGTCCACCTCGACGCCGACAAGTACCAACGCGCCCCGGCCGTCGAGATCACCGCCGCCCGGGCCCGCGCCGGATTCCAGCTCACCGGCCCCGGACTTGCCGTGTGGGGCACCGCACAGCAGTCCGTCGAGCCCACCTGGTTGCGGCAGGCCCTCGGCGACGTGACCCTGCCGGAGTTCTACCGCACCGCGGACCGGGCCGCGTTCACCGCCCTGATTCGGCTCGCCCACCGCCATCTGCCCGCGCACACGCCGCACCAACGCGAAACGGAGAGCCGATGACCGACCCCGCAGCAACCGGCCCGGCCGCCGTCGCCTCCAGCGGCTACGCCGCGACGTTCCGGTGTGGCAACGCCGCCGTCACCCTCCACACCGACAGCGCCTACGCGCTGGCCGAGGCCCGGCGCATCCTGTACGCCTACGACGAGCAACCCGCCGGACCCGCGACCTGGCACATCTACCTCACCCTCGACCCGGATGTGGCCAGCAGCGCGAACGCCACGACCGACGGGCGACGCTTCGACATCGGACCGCAGACCTACGCCTACGAACGCGCGGCCGAGTCGTCCAGCGTGTTCTGGGTGCCCGACCGGAGCACGCTGCTGCACGCCGACCAGGAGGCAAGGAAGGTCGTGGTCCGGTGCGCCACGACGGAGGCGATCGGACCGTGGGCACCGCGACTGGTGCGCCAGGCGATGACCGGGCAACTGCTGGCCGAGGGAATGATCTACGCCCACGCCGCCGCGTTCACCGTGCGCGAGCGCGGCATCCTGATTGCCGGCCACCGCGGACGCGGGAAGACAACCACCCTGCTGACCGGGCTACACCACCTCGGCGGCGACTACGTGACCAACGACCGGCTGATGCTGCACGCCAGCGACACCCGGCTACACGGTTACCCCTGGCCGATGCCGCTGCGCGCCGGGATCGGCACGCTCGCCGCACTGCCGCACCTGCGCCACCGTCTTCCCGCCGGCCAGCGCCCGCTGACGACGGAACAGAAATGGGTCTTCCCTGACAAGGTCGTCATCGAGCCAGACGACTTCTCCGGCCTGCTGCACCACGGCGGAACGGTCGCCAGCCAGATGACCCCGTCGGTGATGATCTGGCCGCGCCTGGACCCCAGCCGCACCGGTGTCAGCGTCGAGCGCGTCGACCCCGACGAGGTCCACCAGACGTTGCTCGACACCCGCATGTTCATGCACGACCCCGCCCGTGGCACCAGCGCCCACATCAACCAGTGGCTCGTGCCCGGCCCGGCCGACGAGGTCACCGACGCCCACCTCCGCCGCACCGCCGCCGCCCTGGCCACGCGGCCCTGCTACCGCATCCACGCCGGTGCCGACCCGGCCGCCCTAGCCGCCGCCGTCGGTGCACTCCTCGACGCCGGAGAGTCCCGATGACCGCCGCGCCCGCCACATTCTTTCCCGACACCACCGACTGCCCACGGGCGTACCGGCTGCTACGCGCCGCCTGCGGACCCCCCGGCACCCCAACCGACGTCGACGAGGACATTCGGGGCCCGCTAGGCGACGTGCTGGAGTACACCATCGTCGCCAAGATGCTCTGCCTGTTCGCCGACTGGCTCGACCGCCACGGCCACACGGCGAGCCTGGCTCGGCCGATGCAGCAGTTCTTGCGCGGGCAGCGGCGACTCAACACCCACCGCTGGCGTATGCACCACCGGGAGGCCGCCCGCGTCATCACCGTCCTCGCCGACCGCGGTATCCCGGCCGCCGCGATCAACGGGATCGCGCACGCGAGCCTGCTCTACCACGGCGACGGATCCCGCCAGTCCAGCGACGTCGACATCCTCATCCCCGCCGAGGCCGCCGCCGACGCCGTGAACGCCCTGACCGGCTGCGGCTACTACGCCACCGGGCGACGGTCCACCGCCCTGCACCGCGACTTCGACGATCCGGTGGTCCCCGGCCTCACCCTCGACCTGAGCACACGGCTGGCGCACACCAGCGACCCCGCCGACATCGCGGGGATCCTCGCCCGCCGTATATCCGCGCCGCAGCATGCGGCGGATCTGGAACCGTTGCCGATCCTGAGCCGCGATGACGGGTTCCTACACACGCTGGCCCGCGTCGCCGCGCAACGCCGCTGGCCAGCACTGGCCGACGCGCTGCGCTACAGCACCCACCCCACCACCACGACGGCTGCCGCCACCGTGGTGCCCACGTCGGCGCAGACGGGCTGGCAGCTGCTGCGCTCCTGCTGGCCACAGCTGCCCAAACGGCCGCCGCTGTCCGAGGCAGGAGCCGGTGATGCCGGCGGCATCACTCCTGGCCAGCCCACAGTTGGAGGCCAGCGATGATCGTGCAGTTGGCCGGGCTGCCCGGCACGGGCAAGAGCTCGCTGGCCGATGCGCTGCGCGCCCAGCTCGGCCACGGCTGCCTGGTGCTCGACAAGGACCACGTCCGCGCCGCGCTCTACGCGGCCAGCGACCAGGTCACCTACACCCGCGACCAGGACGACTTCGTCGTCTCTCTGCTGCACCAGGCCGCCCGCGAACACCTAACCCGGCAGCCGAACGCCACCGTGATCCTTGAGCGCACCTGCACCCGCCGCTACCAAATCGACGACGTGGTCCAGCTCGCAGCCGGGCTGCACCAACCGCTGGCGCTCATCAGGTGCTGGTGCCCCGCTCCGGTCGCGCGAGCCCGCCTCGACGCCGATTGCCAGCACGGCCAGCACCCGGCCGCCGACCGTAGCTTCGCCCTCTACCGGCGGCTACAGGCGACCGCGGACCCCATCACCGTCCCGGCGCTGCACCTGCGCACCGACACGGCAGTGGAGCGGATCCTCGCCGCCGCCGTCGGCTACCTCCACGACATAGCTACCACCTCCGCCCGGGTGGAAGGAGCCGTCAGATGACGATCAACCTCACCGTCATGCTGGACATCGCACGCGACGCCGTGCACCACGGCACCCGCCGGCTGAAGACCCAGGCCGTCCAGCAGGTCACCGCCAAGGGCGACAGGGACGTGGCCACCGACCTCGACCACACCATCGAACGCGAGATCCTTGCCTTCCTCGCGGAGCGCACCCCCGACATCGACCGGTTCGGTGAGGAGTCCGGCGGCAACCCGACCACCCCGCACCGGTGGGTCCTGGACCCGATCGACGGCACCCTCAACCTCGTCCACGGCCTGCCGCTCTACGGCGTCTCCCTGGCACTGACCGACGGCATCCGGCCACTGCTCGGCGTGATCAGCCTGCCCGCCCTCGACCGCACCTACTGCGCAGCACCCGGCATCGGCGCCTGGTGTAACGGGAACCCGATCGCACCATCCACCGTCAGCGGCCTGCCAGAGGCGATGATCGCGATCGGTGACTACGGCACCGGCGACGACGCGCCACAACGCAACGCCGTCGCCATCGCCCTGCACACCGCGCTCGCGCCAGTCGCGGGAAAGGTCCGCATGCTCGGCTCGGCGGCCGTTGACCTCGCGCTCGTCGCGGACGGCACCCTCGACGCCAGCATCACCCTGGGAAACCGGGACTGGGACATGGCCGCCGGCGTCGCGATCGCCCGCGCGGCGGGCGCGGCCGTCACCGACACCGACGGCAGCCCGCACGACAGCAGGTCGCGCACCACGATCGCCACCGCACCCGGGCTCACCGCGTCCGTCCTGCACATCCTGGCCACCGCCACCACCGGAACTCAATACGACAGGAGGACGCCGTGCTGATCGCCTTCGAGGGCCTGCCCGGCGCCGGGAAAACCACCCAATCCCGCGCCCTCGCCACGCACCTGGCCCAGCGCGGCACCGCCGTGGCATACCTACCCGACAACCTCACGCGCGACGCCGAACCGCTCGGCCGGACCCTGCTGGACCTGTTCGACTCCGGCGACCCGTTCTCCCGGCACAGCAGCGTGCTCACCGACACCTACCTCGCTGCCGCGATCCGCGCCGACACCTACGCCACCCACATCGCCGAGGCACTCGCCGCCGACACCGCCGCCATCGAAGACCGCGGCCTCCACACCCTCTACTCCTACAGCCTCGCCGCGCTGCTGCAGAAACACCAGACCCCGCCCGCCGAGGCGATCACCTGGCTACAGCAAGTCGGCACACTCACCGGCCCAGCCGCCGACCGGTCGCTGTGGCTGCGCCTTCCCCCCGACGACGCCATCGCCCGCGCCGAGCAGCGGCAGGGCCACCCGTACACCGACGAGCAGCGCGCCTTCCTGCGCTACGTCCACGACGCCTACACCGCCCTCGCCGAGACCGACCCCGACCTACGTGTCATTGACGTCAGCGGACTCGGCACGGACGACACGCATCAGGCGGTACTCGCCGCCGTCACCGACCTGCCCGTCACCGCCGTCGCCTTGTCCGCCACCTCGTGACGACCTGCCCGCGTCGTGCGCCCCGGGCCAGAGCCCAGCCACTACCGTCGGTCCCCTACAGTCCGTTTCGTTCCATCGACCTGGAGCCGAAGATCCCATGCCTGTGCCGCTCATCGACCTTCCCGCCGACCTGCTCGCCGAGCTCCGCCGCGTGCGCGCCGGTGCCGACGACGATCGCGACGCCGCGCTGTCGGCGATGGGTCTGCGCCCCCTCACGGGAGGCATGCAAAACGACCTCTACCTGTGGACATCCCCGCACAGCGACGACGCGGTAATCAAGCTGTACGTCAAGACCGACCGGCAGCGCGTGCAGAGGGAATGGGCGGCCCTGACCTTGCTCGCCCCGCACGGCCTCGGCACCGTCCCCGCCCCGCTGTGGCTCGACGAGACACCGGTCGAGCCCGCGATCGGCATGACCCGGCTCCACGGCCAGCCGCTGATCGAGGCCGAGGACCAGCTTTCCGCCCTGCGCGCCCTTGCGCACACCACCACGCAGCTGCAGGCCGTGCCCCTGACCGGTCTACTGGCCGAACTTCCCCGGATCGACACAGGCGAGCACTACATGATCCGACTGACGCAGGCTTGGCCGGAGCTGCTGGCCGGCCAGCCCGACGACCCCCTCACCCCCGCCATGCAGCGCCTGCTGGCGGTCTGGCAGAGCAGCGGAGACGCGGACCTGGTCACGGCGCCAGCCGCACCGGTACTGTCCCGCGGTGATGCGAACCTGCTCAACTGGATGATGACCAACGACGGCACTGCGGCCTGCGTCGACTTCGAGTACGCCGGGTTCAGCACTGTAGCCTTCGACGCCGCCGACCTCATCGAGCACATCTCCGGCCGCGCGGTCCCAGACAGCATCTGGACGCAGCTGCTGCCCGACCTCGGCGTCACCGACACCAACCGACACCAGTTCGCCGCGAACCAACGCACCTGCGCCCTGCGATGGCTAGCGATCCTGTGGAAACAGCGCGACCGACGGCGCGCAGAGTTCACCGCCCAGCACGAGCGCGTAGAGATGCTCTACAGCAGCGCCAACCCCTACGCCTGACCTCGGCCCTCAAGACTCGGCCGGCCGCGTTCGCGCGGACTTCATGGTCCGCGCGAACGCCTCCTCCCAGATGGGCAACACATGCGCATAGTCGTGAGTCGCAGCAAGATCCCGAGCCGCCTGCGCCATCCTCTCCAGGCGCGAAGGATCCTCGCGCAGCAGCGCGACCCGGTCGGCAAAACGCCAGGCCACCGCAGCGTCCGCCGGGTCCCCCTCGATCAGGAAACCCGTCACCCCATCCACCACCCGGTCCGGCAGCGCACCCGCCGGCGAACACACGATCACATCACCCGCAGCTGCGGCCTCCAACGCCGCGATGCAACAGGTCTCCGGGTACGTGGTCGGATACAGGTAAAACTGCGCGGTCAGCTGCAACTCGATCAGGTCAGGCTTCGCGACCCGCCCCAGGAAGCGCACGCCGTCCGCCGACATCGCAGCCGCGCGCCGGTACAGGTCTCCCGCGCGCCGCTCATCCTCGTCTGCGGTGATCCCTCGCAGCAGGTGGCTCGACGCGACGAACAACTCCGCGCCCGGGTACACCCCACGAATGGTCGGCCACATGTCGAGCAGCGGCTCCAGCCCTCGCTTCGGGTTCGCGGCGTGCAAAAACCTCCCCGGCACCTTCGGCAACCTCCGGGCATAGTGCGATATGTCTAACCCGTCAGCGGTGACGACCCAGTTCGCCGCTTCAGGATAGCCAAAGTTGTCCAGGTAAAGGCGTCGCTGAAAATCAGAGAACGCGATCAGGACGTTGATTTCATCGTTCAGGACCTGATCGAGAAGGCTGTCGTTCGGTGTTTTCAACCCAAGCTTCGCCACCCTGACAGGCGCGTTAAACCTTCTGGGTTCAACTCTCTTCGTGCGCACCCAAAAAATCACCACATCCCGGTATTCGCCTTCCTGCAAGCCTGGCAGGGGGTGCCAGTTAACGCCCTGGTCCTCAACTCGGGGACAGTCGGCGAAAACCCGGACCTCATGCCCCCTAGCGGCGAGTCCGCGAGCAGCAAGAACGAGTGCGGTCTCATTGCCCCCCAGGCCCTTGTTTTCCAGATCAGAAGGCTGCACAGGCAGGTACCCCGGATGCACGATGTCTACTTTCATGAGGCTCCTGACTTGGTTTGTTAATGCGTGGAGGCACCTGGAGGCCAGGTCACCAACAAGGTGGATTGGTGAAAGACTACCGATTCAGCCATCGAGGCACAACTAGTCGATAACACTCCCCGGGAGCCCGGCCATGAATGTGCTCGTTCTGGACCTTGATGACACGCTCATTGACGACACTCGCGCCAGCCGAGAATCCTTGGCCGAGGCGCTTGGCTCAATAGACCTGCCTGCCGACTCCACGGCAGTAGATAAGGCGATGTCACACATCCGCAAGTCATGGTCACGTCACCCCCATCGCCACCACGGCCCACTTACCTCCGTCAGTGGGTGGGACGCCCTATGGCTGCCGACGACCGGCTCTGGACTTCCTACGGCAGTCGCGGATTCGCTGCACACCCACGAACTCCGGGTATGGGAAACGATCATCGAATCGCTGCGAGGTGATCCGGGGCAGGCGGTTGAGGTGGCCCGTACCTTTCGAGCCCTCCGTCGTCGCGCCCTCCGGTTATTGCCGGGCGTTGAGTCCGGATTGGAGCGGCTCGGGCGCGAGCATCAGCTATGGGTTGCGACCAACGGGCTGCCCGCCCATCAGCGCATGAAGATCGCAGCAACCGGGCTGGAACGGCTTTTCGAGCAGGTTCTGATCTCAGGTGAGATCGGGGTAAGCAAAGCTGATCCCCGGTTCGCAACGGAAGTCGGACGATCCCTACACGGGCGGCAAATCTGCCTGATCGTCGGCGACAGCGCCACCCAGGACCTGCAGTTGGCGGGCAACGGCTGCTGGCCCGCAGCCCACGTATGCGGAGAAGGCGCGTGCGCCGTCGATACACCTCATGCCGTCGCCGTGACTCATGCACCGTCACTTGGCCAGGTGTACACGTGCTGTGGCTGCTGACCAGCAGTACGCGTCATTTGTCGTTGCGTGTCCTTCAACACCGCGCCCGCGCAGTTGTCACGGTGAAACGGACCTGTCCACACAGGCAGCCGGTACATGGCTCGACCCGAAACACGCCTCCTAGGCCCCGCGCAAAGGCCTCACGCTGGCACCGTTACCGCCCGCGCGATGCGATGTCCGACAAGCCGCTCTGCCACAGAAAGCGGATACCAGGCTGCGGCTCGCACCTCCGACTCCTGGATGCACCCCACGTCCGCCTGCGTTGTCACGAACGAATAACCTAGGTCAAGATGGAAGTGCTCCGGCTCGTCCTTCGCCGGCCGCGCCGGAACCCTCCCGTACTCGACATACACCGGAATCTGAGAGGCTAGTACGAGACCGCTGGGATCAACACCAGTCTCCTCCACCAACTCCCGCACGGCCGCACCGATCAGTGCGGAATCAGTCGGCTCGACATGTCCACCAGGCTGCAAGAGGATTCCGTAGGCGCGGTGATCGACAAGAAGCACGTCCCCGCCGCGCACCAAAAGCGCACCGACAGTTACGTGCACCGAGAAGTTGCGTCGTGAGGCGAAACCCGTTCCTTGAGCCAGGAGCCTAGCCAGCTCGGACAGTGACGCCGCTTCGTCCGGATAGCACTCCAGGTAGGCCGAGAGCGCCGCCGAGATATCCGAATCACTGACCGCCACGAGCCGTCTCGGAACCTGTCAAGTCAAGTGAGACGTTTTCGTGGTTAGGTGTTCTGTAGATTTGCGGGTTGAGCTGCTGGTTTGTTGATCCACACGGTGGTCGGTAGGGCTGGGGGTCGGGGGCGGCGGGTGAACCGGTCGGGGTGGGTGTGCCAGGCGGTGTCGAGGGTGGCCTGCCGTTGGTCGTGCACGTCGGCGGCGGTGTCGTAGTGCACTGAGGCGGGGGTGTGCAGGCCGATCCCGTTGTGGCGGTGTTCGTGGTTGTAGTAGGTGAAGAACTCGGTGCAGAACTCGCGGGCGTGTTCGAGTGAGGTGAACCGGTCGGGGAACGCGGGGCAGTATTTCAACGTCTTGAACTGCGCTTCGGAGTACGGGTTGTCGTTCGATACCCGTGGTCGGGAGTAGGAGCGGGTGACGTCGAGGTCGGCGAGGAGTTCGGCGACGGGTTTCGAGGTCATCGACGAGCCCCGGTCGGCGTGCAGGACTTCGGGTCGAACCCGGTTGCGGGTGATGGCGTCGTCGATCAGTTCGCGGGCGAGCATGGAGTCCTCACCGCCGGCGACGTAGGTGTCGTAGTAGCGGTTAAGGTCGGCGCGCAGCCTGGCCATCGTGGGGGTGTCCTCGCGATGCGCGGCCTCTTCGTCGAGCAGTGCGACCACGGTTTCGCGTAGTCGGATCAGCGACCGCAGTTCCGCGATCTGGGTCTTGGGTGGGTCGTGGCGGGCCGGGCGGCCGTTGCGGATCTGGGTGAATCGTCCGTCGCCGAGATCCTGGAAAAGCCCTTCCTGCTGTTGGAGGTCGCTGTGGAACACCACGTCGGGCTGGTCCTCGACAGCCGGGGCAGCGGGGGTGGCGACGAGACCGCGGCTGCGTGCGTCGGTGGTGATGTGACGCAGCGCCTCGACGAGTGCCGGACCGGTCGACCCGATGCCCCGGACGGTGAGCGCGGGCCCGTGCCGGCTGCTGTCGACGAGGGTTTCTCCCAGCACCAGGTCGGGGTGGGCGAGGAAGTACTCGTTGACCGGGATGCTGGCCGGCGCGATTCCCTCGCGGGCGCCGGGCCACTCGGTCACACGGGCGGTCAGCCAGGTGGCAGGCGTGGGGGTGGCCTCGGGCGAGCGGCGGCGCAGGATCAGTAGGTCGGTGACGACCTCGGTGCCGGCCGCCACGGCGTGCGCAGTGGCGGGTAGCCGGACGGCGCCGACGAGGTCAGCCAGGTCCGCCATCTGTGCGCGGGCCTGCTGGTGGGCGTCGTCGGTGCCATCCATCGTGTAGCGGGAGGTGATCAGGGCGACGATGCCACCGGGCCGTACCAGGTGCAGTGACTTGAGCAGGAAGTGGTTGTGGATGGAGTGCCGGCGGTCCGGGTTGTACTGCGGGTCGTGGGGCTTGTGGCTGCCGAAGGGGACGTTTCCGATCGCGGCGTCGAAGGCGCCTTCGCTGATGCGGGTGTCGGCGAACGACTCGGCGAGGATCCGGGCGTCCGGGTACAACGCCTGAGCGATCGCCGCGGTGGTCGGGTCCAGTTCCACCCCGACCATCTGCATGCCCTCAGGTGCCAGGCCGATCATGTTGCCGCTGCCACAGCCGGGTTCGAGGACCCTGCCGCTGGTCAGGCCGAGGGCGCGCAGGGCATCCCACATCGCGGCGACGTAGGCCGCGTCGGTGTAGTGGGCGTTGAGCGTCGTGGTCCTGGCCGCCTGGTAGCCGTCGTCGCCGAGCAGCTCGCGCAGCTCGGCGCGCTCGTCGGCGAACCGGTGCGCGTACTTGTCCCGCTCGTCGAAGAGCTGCGGGGTGGCGCCCCACCCGGACCACCGGGCGAGCTGTGCCTGCTCGGCCGCCGTCGCGGGCCGCTGCTCGGCCCGCAGGGCACGCAGGATCCGGACGGCGGCGAGGTTGGCCTCGACCCGTTCGCGTTCCCCCGACGGCGCAAGGTCACGCTGCCCGTTCGGCCGGAATCGGAGGCGGTCCGGGTCTACTGCGTCTCGTCGGGTTCCAGGTAGACCATTCGCCGCATCACGTGGCTCTCCGCCTCGTGGCGGGCGGTGTTGAGCCGCTGGAGCCTGCTCAGGTAGCCCTCCCCGGCCGGGGCCGGGCCCGCGAGCGTCCGCGTCGTCGTCTCGATCGCCGCCTCGATGTCCTGGCCCAGTCGGGCGAAGAACGCCTCCGGGTCCTCCATCTCCCGAACCCGGTCCGGCCAGGTCTGCGTCCAGTGCTCCTTGGCCTGGGCTCCGTACAGGTTCAGCATCCTTGGGCTCCTCCGCTGCGTACTCATAGTGTGGCGCGGCGTCGGGGCCGTCCGTCAAATCCGTCGCCGGGTTTTCTCGGTGGTTCGACGGGCTGGTCATCGGACGTTCCGCGGGGTGGGCGGTAGCCGGTGTGGCGCATCGGGCAGATGCCCGGAGGTGGACGTGGGGTTCTGCCCTGCCGGATCGACGCGCAGCGGGCCGAAAGCCAACCGGGCTGCGGGGGCGCGATGTGTGGTGGCTGCGGCGGCATGGAAGGTGCTGGGCGCGGCTGCCGGGAAGGAGATGAGCGGGGCCGCACCGGGCGGGCTGTGGTACCCGGGGTTGGAGACGCGGCCGAGCATGTCTGCTTCCGCCGCCCACCGCGCGTCCACCTCGGCGGCGCGCAACCAGTCGAATCCGCTGCGACCGTCGATGAGGACAGCACGCTGGATGTGCTCGGGAACCAGGTTGTCGACTGCGGTGAGCATCCGGCCCGCCACCGACCAGCTCGCGTCGCTGTGCCCGTCGCGGAAGCCGTGGACGTATCCCACCCGGACGGCCGCTGCGAGGCGGCCGGCCTCGGTGTCGTCGGTCCAGTCCCCGAGCGCTACCCGGTAGTCGTTGTGGTGCGGCCCCTGGTCTAGCACGGTGGGGGCGGCGAGGGTGGCTTCCTTGGTCACCTGATACGCCATGCGGAGCAGGTCGAGCGCCTGCGGGCTCATCGGCGCGCGAGCCGGTTGGGTAGGGGCGAGGTCTTCGAGTACCTGAGCGACCTCGCGCTGCTCCAGCCCGGCGAGAAGGGTGGCGGCGGTGAGCACCACCAGCTCGTGGTCCTCGCGCCGAGCTTGCGGCACGGTGATCTCGGGCCGGTGCGGGCTGCCGTGGTGCCGCGCCTCGCGGGCGAAGACGTCGCCCCCCGGCTTCGTCGCGGTCTGCTGCCAACCCGCGCGGGTCAGATAATCGCGCAGGCTCTGCGGCTCCACCCGGGCTGCGTGCAGCCAGTTGGCGACAAGGCGGTGGAACCCGGTCATCCCCGGCTGGGCCGGTTCGGCACGGCGCAGGATCGCGGTGGCCAGGAAAGCGCCGGTTACCTGCTGTCCACGCTGCACGCCCGCGCGGTGGCCCGGCCGCCAGGCCACGTCGACGACCGCGCGCATGGCCGGAACCTGCATGATGGTGCCGTCGCGGTGGGCGTTCCAGGCGGATGCCGCCGCTGCCGCGAGCGTGTCGGTCGGTGCGCCCATCAGGCGCGGGGCCATCGCCCGCAGCGCTATGGCTGCCGTGCGCTCGTCCATCGCCAAACTCCTTGGGTTTCAGCACGTCGCTCGACCACCGGTGCCGGCCGTGCGGAGAAGAGGGGGAAGTGGGAGATCGCCCGGTCAGGTGCTGGCCTGGAAGCGCTCGGGGGCCGACCGGACACCGGGAAGCACCACAAAGCCTGCGATTCAGCCTGTTCCTTGCAGATCCACACCAACGCCACGCATGTACGGGACCGGGTCGATGGTCGTGGCGTTCGAGATGGGCGGAGCCGGCTGGTGCACCTGGAAATGCAGGTGAGGGCCACTGGAGTGGCCGGTCGATCCGACCCGCCCGATCTGCTGGCCAGCGGTGACACGGTCACCGGCCCGGACATTGAGGGAGCTGGCGTGGCAGTAGGTGGTGCCCACGCCGCCGCCGTGGTCGATCTCCACCGTCAGCCCACAACCGGGTGTGTTCCGACTTCCAGGCCGGTCGCAGTAGGGGCTTGTGCATTCGGCGCTTGTGACGGTGCCGGCGGCGGCGGCGAGGATCGGGGTGCCGGTGGGCGCGGCGAGGTCGACACCACGGTGCATCCGGCCCCACCGCATTCCGTACGGCGAGACGAACGCGTAGCTGCCCTTCGGCAGCGGGAGCTGCCACGGGCCGCTGGCGCCGACGGTGCAGGTGATCCCGAGCCGGGCGGTGATCAGGGCCACGAGGCGCTGCGCGTCGGATTGCCACTTGGCGTACGCGTCGGGGAAGGCGGAGATCTGCACGGCCTGCGCGGCGGCGGTCAACGACATGCCCTGCCAGCCGGGAACGCGCACGAGCTTCTCGTAGAACTTCGTCGCCGCGTAGCGGGGGTCGAGAATCTGCTCCGGGCTTCCCCATCCCTGGCTGGGCCGCTGCTGGAACAGCCCGAGGGAGTCGCGGTCACCGCCGGGCAGGTTCCGCAGCGACGACTCCTGCATCGCGGTGGCCACGGCGATCACCCAGCCGAAGCTGGGGACGTTGAGCTGCGCGCCGACGTCGACGATGACGGCGGCGTTGCCGACCTGCGCGCTGTCCCACGACCCTTCCGCCGGCCATGCCGGCGGTGTGGAGGTGGCTGCCGGCGTCGCCCCGGATGGGCTGGCTGAGGGTGTGGCAGGGCCGCTGGTGCAGGCGTACGCCGGGGTCGACGACGTCACGACCGCGGTGACGGCGACCAGGGCCAGCGGGACGAGCACGAAGGTGGTGACGGCGAGGACCAGGAGGCTGCGGGTCTTGGCGGACATCACGGCCTCGCCGGGACCAGGTCGTAGTGCGCCACCCGCCAGCCCGCGTCGGTACGACGCAGCGTGCAGTACACCGTGCTGTGCTCGGTCCACCCGCGCCAGCCGTCGATGCCGACCGGCGTGACCGTGGCCCGCTGGGCGCGGTATGCCTCGACGCTGCTGTCCGGGGGCCGGTGGATGTCGGCGTGCTCCGTCTGCTCGACGGTCAGCCGGGCGTGGTGCGCGACCCAGGTTGCCCATCGACCGTCTCGCTGCGCTGCCGGGCTCTGCGCGGCGAGCGCACCGTCCATGAACGCGGTGGCCCGCTGGTAGGCCGCGCCTGGTCCCGGGTCGCGGTTGGTGTCCGCGCTGAACAACGCGGCCACGAACGCGCGGCACACCCGGCCGGGATCGGCGTAGTCGAATCCGGCGGCCGTGGGCGGCGCAACCGGCACGGCGGGGCGGATGGGTGCGGGCAGGGTCTGGGTGCCCGGGTTGTCGTCGGGGTGTTCGGCTGGCTGTCGGCCGCAGCCGGCGACGAGCGACACGAGGGTGAGCGTCAGCGCCGCTGCCCGTGTTCGGTGTCCTGTTCGCGCATACATGCCCCGACGCTCGCCGGCCACCGGTGGCGTTACCGCTGCCAACCGTGCAGGCAGTGGCGGTAACGCCGCCGCCAACTGCGACGGCAACTGCCCGTCAGCGCCGCGAGATCAGCGTCATTGGCAGACGCGCACACCGCGCGTCGTCACCACTGACTCGGAGGACGACGTGCTCGCTCACTACCTCGCTTTGGCCGCCGACATCGTCGTCGCGGCACCCACCCCGGACCCGGCCATCCCGAACCCCGCCCCCGTGGCGCCCGACGGCCTCGGCGAGCTGGGAAACCTGTTCATCGGCTGGATGAAGTGGATCCTGATCGTCGGCGGCGTCGGCGGCCTGCTGGCCTGCGGGATCATGATGACCGTTGGCCGGCGCAACCGCAGTTCCTTCGCGGCCGACGGCGCGGCCGGGATTCCGTGGGTGCTCGGTGGCCTCACCCTCGGCGCCGTCGCCGCGCTGATCGTTGGGGCGGTGATGTGAGCCGTGACCGACGACGTGATCGCCCGTACCCGGCGCACCACAGCCCGACGGCTGACCGCTGTTGGTGCCGTCACCGCGACGCTGCTGCTCGCCGCCGCCGGGGTCGTCTTCATCTCCCGCGCACGGCCCACCCCGGCACCCCCGGCGTCCCCCGCTCCGCAGTCGTCGCAACCCCGGACCGGCAGCAGCAGCGCCGAGAACGATCTACCGGACGACCTGCGCTGGGTTGATGTTGCGGGGGTCGCCGTGCCGGCCTCGACCCAGGGCGGCCCGTCCGACACCTCAGCCGGCCTAGCCCGTGGCTTCTCCCACGACCGCGGCGGCGCGGTCCTCGCGGCCGTGCACATCGTGCTGCGGGTCGCACCGCAGGTCGGCGCGGACATCTTCAACCCGACGCTAGCCGCACAGGTCGTCGGGCCGGACGTTGCGGCGATGCGGGCGCGGGTGTCGCAGGAGTACGACGACCTGCGCGGCCAGGAACAGGCCGGCTACGGCGGGCCGGTCGGGGAACTACACACGGCGCTGCGCGGCTACCGGATCACGGCGTACACGCCGGGTGAGGCGTCGGTGGAGCTGCTGACGGAGTCGGTCACCGACAGCGATCGGCGCGTTCTGGCCGCGTCTGCGGTCCAGATGAGCTGGACCGGGTCGGACTGGGCGCTGATCGCCCCGGCGGGTGGCAGCTTCGACGCCAGCGTGTGGCTGGTCACCGACGCCAGCGGGTTCACGGTGTTCCCGGGCGGCAGGTGAGTCAGCGATGTGTAACCCGTTCATGCCGATTACCTGCCCAGGTGTGATCGCCGGGGGCGCCGCCGTCGTCACCGCTCCGGGACAGATCCGCGACTCCATGGTCGACCAGGTCGTGAGCGGGCTCGCCGGGGCGGTCGAGGAGGCTGTCACGTGGATGGTGACAGTCCTGGCGTCGTGGCTGCTGGTGCCCAGCACCAACCTCTGCCCGGCGGGTACTGCTCCCGGCGACTGGGTCGCCCAGTGCAACACCGCCGCCGGACCGGCGCAGCAGCTCCGTGGCTACCTGTTTCCGATCACGGTCCTGGTGTTGGTGGCCGGTCTGGTGTGGCAGGGGATCACGATGACCATCACGCGCAAGGGTGAGCCGCTGCTCCAGGCCGTTCGCGGTATCTGGACGGCTGGCCTGTGGGGTGCCGTCGGTATCGCCGGCACCCACATGGTCCTCAAGGCCGGCGACAGCTACGCCCATTGGCTGCTGAACGAGGCGGTGCTGAAGGACTCGGCGCAACCACCGAACGAGGCGATGAGCGCCGCGATGGCCGCGGTGCTGCTACCTGCGGCGGCGACCGCCCCGTTCATCACGCTCGTCGTGGGCATGGTGGTGCTGCTGGCGACCCTGCTGCAAACGGTCCTGATGGTCTTCCGCGAGGGTTCCGTCGTCGTTCTCGCCGGCCTCCTGCAACTCGCGGCGGCCGGCAAGATCACCCAGGGAACCTCGTCGTGGCTGCCCAAGGTGCTGTCGTGGGCACTGACGCTCGCGACGTACAAGGCTGCGGCGGCAACGGTGTACGCCACCTCGTTCACGATGATGGGCGGCAACGGCCGCGACTTCATCATGGGCCTGGCGATGCTGCTGCTGTCGATCATCGCTCTGCCGGCCATGGCCAAGTTCTTCCAGCTGTTCACCGGCACGCTCAGCTCCGGCGGTGGCAACAGCATCGGGATGCTCGGCGCCGGTGTGGCGGCGGGCCTGCACGCGGCGTCGTCGCTGCGGGCGGTCGGTGGCAGCAGCGCGTCCGACCATGCCCGCTACATCGACACCGCCCTTCCCCAATCGGGTGGTAACGGCCCGAGCGGCGCGGCGCCCGCCCCGCCGTCTCCTCCCCCTTCACCCGGCCCGACCGTGATCAACGGGCACGCCAGCACCGCCACCGCCGCCAGCAACGCGGCGACGACCGTCCCGGCCGGAACAACCGCAGCGTCGGGCGGCGCAGCAGCGGCGGGAGCCGCAACGGGTCCGGCAGCGCCGATCGTCATCGCCGGAGTGGCAGCGGCGCAGGCGGGCACGCAGGCCGCTAAGTCCGCGGCGAACACCACCAGCGCGACGATGCAGGAAGGACGCTGAGATGGCCTCCGACCAGCCGCACGTGCGTACCTACGGCGGGTGGCGCCGGTCTCGGGGCATGGGGTTGCTCGGGCTCGGTCCGATGCAGACCGGGGTCGTGCTCGCCGCGATCACCGTCCTGATCATCTCCGGGTCCGTCGGGCTCCGGATCCTCGCCGTCGTCGCGGCACCATGCCTGATCACCATCGGTCTCATCGTGCTGCGGTGGGACGGCATGCCGCTGTCGGCCGGCATCGCCCAACGGGTGCGCTGGGCGATCGGCACCACCCGGGGCTACACCTCGTACCGCTCCGGGGTGATGGTCGCGGGCGAGCACGCCTGGCAACTGCCGGGCCTGCTCGCCCCCACCGTCCTGCTCGATGTGGCCGACGAGCACGGCGGTGACTTCGGTGTCGTCTACAACCGGCGGCTCGGCACGATGACCGTGACCCTGCGCTGTGCGGCGACGTCCACCTGGCTCGCGGACCCCGACACGACCGCCACGTGGGTCGCGAACTGGGGCTCCTGGATGGCGAACCTCGGTTACCTGCCGGTTGTACGGTGGGTGGCGGTCACGGTGGACACCGCGCCCGACCCGGGGTCCCGGCTGACCGACTACGTCAGCCGGCGGATCGCGCCCAACGCCCCGGCCAGCGCACGTCGCGTTCTCCAGCGTCTCGTGGAGGTCTCCCCCGCCGCTGCGGCCGACGTGGAAACCAGGCTCTCCATCACGTTCAACCCCGCCGCGTCGCCCGCGAAGCCACGCACCGTTGACGAGGCGTTGGACGAGATCAGCCGGGCGCTACCAGGGCTCCAAGACTCGCTCGGCGGCTGCGGCGTCACGGTGCTCGGCCGCGCCACCGCCGCCCACCTCGCGGCCACCGTCCGCGTCGCTTTCGACCCCGCGATCCGCGGCGAGGTCTCCCGCCTGTCCAGCCAGCAGGGCGTCGACATGAGTCGCTGGCTGGACTGGGAAACCGCCGGACCTGTCATGGCCGAAGAACACCTCGACCGGTACGTGCACGACTCGGGAGTCTCCGTGTCCTGGGCCCTGCACGAGGCACCGCGCCAGCAGGTACACGCCGACGTGCTGGCGAGGCTGCTCGCGCCCGGCCCGCATCCCAAGCGGGTCACCATCTTCTACCGTCCGCTGCCCGCCGGGGAAGCCGCGCGCATCGTCGAAGCCGAGGTCAACGCCGCCCAGTTCCGGCAGGCATACCACCGCTCCCAGCGCCGCGACGAGTCGGCACGCGACCTGGCCGACCGGGAGCGGGCGTTGCGCGCGGCCCGTGAAGAGGCCACCGGCTCCGGCGTGGGCTTCTTTAGCCTCTTCACCACCGTCACCGTCCTGGACAACGAGCAGCTCGGCCGCGCCGTCGCCGACATCGAAAGCCGAGCCGACACCGCCAAGATCCGACTCCGGCGGCTACGGGCCAGTCAATCCGCCGGCTTCGCCGCGACGTTGCCGTGCGGCATCTGCCCGCCGCAACTCGCCCGTCACTGGCCCCGCTGACCGTCGCGCCTACTCGCCCTCGTCGCGGCCGTCGCGGCGGGGCGGGCGATCCCCTGTCCGCGCTGATTCCACCGCTCGTCTGAAGGAGCACGCTGCGATGTCACGCATCCGTACCGCCGTCGGGGACGCCGCTGGGCTCGCCCCCGCCTGGGGCGTACGCGCCCCGGGCGCCGGCCGCGCCAGCCACGTCCATCCAGGAATGGAGTACCAGGGCACCACCGTGCAGCTCTGCGGCCTCTACCCCTACGTTGCCGGCAGCGGCGCACCGACGCTGGGTGTCCCGATCGGCCGGCACCAGCTGTGGGGCGAGGTCGTCTGCCTCGACCCGCTGGAGTGGCTGCGCGCCGGACTAATCACCAACCCCGGAATGTTCGTCCTGGGCCAGCCCGGCGCCGGCAAGAGCACCATCGTGAAACGCCTGATCACCGGCATGGTCGCCTGCGGCACCCACGCCCTGATCCTGGGCGACACCAAACCTGACTACACCCCCCTCGTGGAACACCTGGGCGGCCAGGTCATCACCATCGGCCGGGGCCTGGACCGACTGAACCCGTTGGACTCGGGACCACTCGGTGCCGCGCTCACCCGGATGAGCGGCCTCGAACAACGGCAACTCCGGCTCGAAATTCGTGGCCGGCGGATGGCGCTGCTGCTCGCCCTGTGTGCCCTGGTCCGCGGGCGACCGATCACCAATCCCGAGGAAGTCGTCCTCGGCAGAGCCATCGACGTTCTCGCCGAACGCCTCGACCACGACCCGACCGTGCCCGACGTGCTGAAGCTCATCGAAGACGGCAGCGACGAGCTGCGCGCTGCCGCCCGCGCCCGCACCGAGGGCGAGTACCGACGCCGGGTCGACGAACTCATCCCCACCCTCGCCCTGCTGCTGGAGGGATCGCTGCGCGGCGTGTTCGACGCCCCGACGAGCACGCCCATTGACCTGGACGCACCCGCTGTCTCCGTCGACATCAGCCACGTCGCCGCCGCCGGTGACCAACTCGTCAGCGCCGCCATGCTCTCGGTCTGGGCGTACGCGTTCGGGGTGGTCGACGCCGCCGCCGTCCTCGCGGACAAGGGCCTCGCCCCCCGGCGACAGTTCCTCGCCGTCATGGACGAACTCTGGCGGGCATTGCGCGGCGCGTCCGGACTCGTCGAGCACGCCGACGCGTTGACCCGCCTGAACCGGCAACGCGGCATGGCCAGCGTCATGGTGACGCACTCACTCGCCGACCTCGACGCGCTACCCACCACGGAGGACCGCAGCAAAGCCCAAGGCTTCATCGAACGCTCCGCAATCAAGATCCTGGCCGGGCTACCGCCCCGGGAACTGGCCCGCGTCAACGAGGTCGTGCGACTGTCCGGCCCGGAACGGGAACTGGTCGCCAGTTGGGCCGCCCCCGAAGCCTGGATTCCCGGCAGCGTCCACCCCGGCCGGGGCCGATACCTCGTCAAGACGGGAGAACGCCCCGGACTTCCGGTGTCACTAACCCTGGTCGGCGACGAATGGCGCCTCTACGACACCGACGCCGCCGTGCGCGAGGACCGGCCATGAGTACCCGGCCCGTCGAACCACGCGGCAACGCCGGTGGCCCGTTGACCCCGTACGTCCTGCTAGGAATCGCCTGGGCGGCAATCGGAATGGTGTGGCTGGCCTGGCTGTCCGGACGGATCGCCGCCGTGCTCACCGGACGGCCGTGGGACACCGGGCCGCCGTTCGGTGGCGCTTTCGTGCAAGGGCTGCTGCGGGGCGACTGGGCCGCGCTGTGGCCGGACGTGCCGCCACCACTGATCACGGCCGTCTACGGGCTCACCCTGGCGGTAGTCCTACTCCCCACCCTCGGTGGCTGGCTGTGGTGGCTCGCCCGACGTCCCTCCGCCGACGACCCGCTGCGGTCGCTGGCAACGCCCCGCGACGTCGAGGCGCTGACGCTGCCAGCCGTTACCAGCAAGGCCCGACGCCTGCGGCCCAGCCTCGCCCACGAGGCGGGCAAGCACATCGACCCCGAATCGGCCGGCGTAGCCCTCGGCACGCTGCGCCGCCGAACCGGACGGCCCCCCGCCCTCTACGCCTCGTGGGAAGACGTCGTCCTCGCGGTGATGGCGCCCCGCGCCGCGAAGACGACCGCGCTCGCGGTGCCCGCGGTACTCCACGCCCCCGGAGCGGCCATCGCCACCAGCAACAAATCAGACCTGTGGGCCACAACAGCCGCCCTGCGCGCCGAACACGGCCGCGTGTGGGTCTTCGACCCACAGCAGATCGCCCACGTCGCCCAGGAATGGTGGTGGAACCCCCTCACGGTCGTCCGCGACGTGGAAAGCGCCCACCGGCTCGCCGACCACTTCATCCAGCAGATCCGCAACGAACACCAAGGCGACGACTTCTGGTCCATGGGCGCCCTGGACCTGCTGACCTCCCTGATCCTCGCCGCCGCCACCAGCGGCGGGACGCTGCTCGACGTGCAACGCTGGCTGTCCGACTCCACCAGCCGCGTCCCCGCCGGAATCCTGCACGACGCCGGATACCTCGCCTCCGCCCGAGCCCTCACCGGCCGCCAAGCCGGCGCCCCCGAGACGCGCGAGGGCATCTACGAAACCGCCCGCACCGCCGCCGCCTGCCTGGCCAACCCCGCGATCATGGCGTGGGTCACCCCACCAACACGACCCATACCGGCGCTCGACATCGCCGGATTCGCACGCACCTCCGACACCGTCTACCTGCTGTCCAAAGACGGCGCCGGCAACGCCGCACCGCTGGTGGCCGGCCTGACCGACCAGATCCTGCGCGCCGCAGTGCAAGCAGCCGAGGTAGCCGGCGGCCGGCTCGACCCACCACTCATCGCCTGCCTCGACGAAGCCGCCAACATCTGCAAGATCCGCGACCTACCGGACCAGTACTCGCACCTCGGAAGTCGGGGCGTCGTCGCCATCACGATCTTGCAGTCCTACCGGCAAGGCACCCGAGTCTGGGGCGAACGCGGCATGGACGCCCTGTGGAGCGCCGCCACCTGCAAGCTAGTCGGTGCGGGCATCGACGACGCGCGGTTCGCCGAAGACCTGTCGCGGCTCGTCGGTGACCACGACGTCGCGGTGGCGTCCCGAACCCGGGGCAGCGCCGGGCACGACTCGTGGCAGACGAGCACCCGGCGGCAACGCATCCTCGACGCCGCGCACGTACGCGCCCTGCCCAAAGGCACCGCCTTACTGCTGGCCACCGGCATGCGGGCAGCGCTGATCACCCTCCAGCCCTGGTTTGAAGGCCCCCTCGCCGCCCGGCTGACGCAAGCGGTAGCGGCCTCCACCGAAGCGATGAAGACATCCGCACAGGCCAAGACCCACGCCGGCCACCCCTGATCGACCACCTGGCGCGAGGAGGTCGCGATGGCCATCGCCCACCCGACTCCGACCCCCGACCAGCCAGCACCGCCGGATCCCCGACGACTGCGCGCAGCGAACCGCGCCGCCGTGGCCTTCTACCGCGAACAGCTCGGCGGAGAGCACGCCCGCGGCGTACGCGGCTACCTGAGAAACCGAGGTCTCGCCACACTCGCTCGACACGACAGCGACGACGGTCCGGCGCGGTGGCTCGTCGGCTACGCGCCGCGCGCCTGGACCGCGCTCACCCACCAACTGCGGGCCGAGGGCTTCACGGATCAGGAACTCGTCACGGCAGGACTATCGGTGCGAACCCGCAACCAACGACTCATCGACCGCTTCCGCGACCGCCTGATGTTTCCCATCCGCGACCCAGCAGGACACCCGCTCGGGTTCATCGGCCGGGCCGCCCCCGTCGCCGGCCCGGCCGTCCCGAAGTACCTGAACACTCCCGAAACCGCCCTCTACCGCAAGGGCACGGTGCTGTTCGGTGTCGCCGAACAGCAGGACCGGTTACAGGCAGGCTGGCGCCCCGTCGTGGTCGAGGGCCCCATCGACGCCATCGCCATCTGGCTGTCCCACACGTCCCACGGCCGCAGCGGAGCCATCGGTGTCGCCTCCTGCGGCACCACGCTCACCCACGCCCAAGCCACGATCCTGTGCAGCATGCCCGGCGCCGGGAACGGCATCGTCGTCGCTTACGACGACGACCCCGCCGGGCACACGGCCACCGAACGCGCGTGGTCAGTGCTACGCAACGCCGTTCCCCCCGGCCCACTGCTCGCCGCCGAACTCGCCGGAGGCGACCCCGCCGACCTCCTGGGATCCGATGGTGGCCGCGCGGCGGTACGGAACGCAGTACAGGGTCGGGCGTACCCGCTCGTACAAGCCGTGATCGACCACCGCCTCACCAAGCTCACCACCCGACACCCACGGCTCCTTGAGGACGTCGCCGGCCGATGCGCTGCGGTCCGAGCGGTCGTGCCCCTACTGTTCGACGCAGTCAACGGTGCGCAGGCAACCGAGCTGGCAACCAGAGTCACCGAACGGCTCGGAGTCGGCCTCGACACCGTTGCCATCGCGATGGCCGAACACGTCGACAGGTCCCTCCACGACGCCGGCACCGCGCTCGAACAAGCTGCCCTTGGCCGCCCCCCACCGATGCATCCAATCCACCGGTCACCAAGTGCGGCGATCCTGGCCTTTCCGACACTTCGGATGGTCGGGACAACGCACCGGACTGATGCGCGCGCCACAGCAGGCGAACGTCCTTTCGGACGCCGGGACCGCATCGGACGCACACAAGGTGGTTGTTAGAACCTGCGCTGATCCGAGCTGATCAAGGGCCAACGCAGGGCAGCGGTCAAGACCCACGTGACTGGTCGCCCCGTCGGCGTCTGGTCGATCCCCCGAACGGGCAGCCGGGGTGACCGGCGGCCCGTGCCGTGTCGGTGGCCGGGGCGAGCGGTCGTGGCGTCAGCCCGAGACAAGCCGGGAGCCGGTGAGCACCACGATGCCAGTCGGCGAGTCGCACTGCACCCGCAACACCAACTCGTCGGCGCCCTCGATGACCGCCGTGAGTGGCGTGGCACTGCGCGGGTCGCCTCCGCCGACGGCGCGGTTGAGGCGCTGAATCGTCCCGTCAGCCTGGGTGACGTTGACGAACACCGTGACGTACGCCTTCGCCTGCGGGTCGTCGGGGGACCAGGGACGCACCGTGGTGGTGAGGTCGAGGTAGCGGCGCAGCAGCGGATAGACAACCTCCCGGTGCTTGTCCGCGCTGGTGTTGTGGGGGCAGGAGACGCTGACCGGGCGGTCGTAGCCGGGCTGGTCGGCCAGGGCCCGGGGCAGCGGCACCAGGTTCGCGCCGCCCTCGCGCACCGGGAGCGTGTCGAGGGGAACGCCCGACGGGGCGGGCGGGGTGCTGTCGCTGGCGCTCGCTCCAGTGGCCGGTGCGGTCGGTCCCGGTCCAGGCGGCGGCGCGGACGGCAGGCCGGCCTCGGTCCGCTCCTGCCCCGCGCCGGGCCAGGTCACGTCGAAGTAGTCGCGGGCCAGGGCGACCCCGCCGATCAGGACGCCGAGCGCCGTCAGCGCCAGCACGACCTGTCGGCCGCGTCCCGGCCGTCCGCCGGTGTTGTCGCCGTCGGTGTCCGCCGATGGGGCATTGTCACGCGTCGCCACGTCGCTCCTGTGGTGTGGTGCCGGACAAGGTGTCGATTTCTATCATCGGCCGGGCCGATGCGCCGCCCCGTCTGATCAGCTGTCGCCTATGTGATAGCCGGCCGCGGCAATCTCTGGCATAAATCTCCGGCGGTCTTCCACAGTCGACCCAAGCCTGGAGGTACCCCGTGAGCCAGTCGCCCGGCAACAACCCTCCACCAGGCCCGGCAGCCACCCCGCCCGCTCCGCCGCCGGCCGGGCGCGGCGTCGCGCCGCCCAGCCGACCCGCCTCCGGCGGCCGGTTCGCTTTGGTGGCGTTGGTCGTCGCGGTGCTGGCCCTGGTGCTCGCCGGCGGCTCGGCCCTGTTCGCCTGGCGCGCCATCGACCAGGCCAAGGACGCGAAGGCGATCGCGCTCGCCGGTCCGGGTAGAGTGTCGTCCGCCTCGCCGCCGACCGATCCCGGCGCACCCCCAGTCGCCACCGACGCCCCGGCCACCAGCGGAGTCCCGGCCGGTGACCCGCCGCCGCGGTCCCCCGACGAAGTGCCGGAGTTGACCGAACAGACCCTCTATCAGCCCAAGTACCAGAAGCAGTCGCTGGTACTGAAAGCGACGTGCAGCAGCTCCATGTACGCCGACCTGGACGAACCGCGCGCCAGGAACGAGTCGGCCGGTACCGAACTGAGGTTCATCGCCGGATGCGGCAACGAACCCACGGCGTTCCGGCTCATGGACGGAGTGGAGGGGAGCGAGGCCGGGCGACCCGGCATGACCCCGCAGGAGTGCGCCACGCAGATCCGCTTGGCACTCATCGCGCAGAACGCCCGCATTCCGGCCCGCAAGGGCAGCGTGCTCTGCGTCACGACCAACTACCGCGCGGCGAAGGCCGCCGGTGACGACTGGCGGATGGTCCTGGTCGAGGTGGTCGGGGTGGCGAACGACGGAGCGACCACGATCGAAGTGAGCGCCTGGAACATCCCGGACTAGGTACTTTCTTGCGGATCATAAGTCTCGCTCGTACGGTCACGCCACGACGGACCGGTCTGAGGTGCTTCACGACGCCGTGGCTCATGCTGCTCGACTGGTGATCAGTCCCACCAGTCCCACCAGTTGGAGGGAGCTGTCTGTACTGGGGCGATGGTGGGCATCTGGTGTCGGGCGACGCCGTGCAGACCCGATCCGACGGCGCAGTCGCGGAAGGGTCCGTCCTCGCCGCACAGTAGCGGCAGGTGGTGGTCCAGTTCGCGCAGCCAGCCGAGCATTCCGGTCATTTCCAGTCGCGCGTGTTCCCACCCGTACCAGAGTGCGGTCAGTCGGGTGACGGCCTCGTCGTGGCGCCACCACTGTTCGCACCAGTGCCAGCGGATCATGCCGACCTCGCCGACGGGGCGGGCGAAGGTCGGCAGGAGGTAGTCCCGGACCCATTCCTCGACGGTGGCGTACACAGGCTGCTGCCCTGCGGTGTCGCCGTCAGCGGTCCGCTCCTTGTTGATCTGCTGCTGCTCGCGCACCAGCTCGGTCAGTTGCGCGACCTGGGCGGCGAGTGTCATGAGCCGGAAGTCTTCGCTGCCGTTGGCGGTAGCCGGGGTCGTCGTGTCGGTCATCGGCTCCTCCTCGGGGTCGCGGCGGCAGCGTTGGCGGGCTGCTTGTTCGCCAACGTGGTGGGTACGCCGACGGTCAGGGGTGCGAAGGTGCGGCCCCATCTCGCGCGCTGCGCCTCCGCTCCGGCCTGGTCGTGCGCGGATCGTCCGCTCGCTACGGCCGCACTCTCCTGGCCTTCGGTGTGCTCGTCGGGGTCGGTCCGGGGAAGGTCCGCCGTTCCGGATGCCGTAGTGGCTTCGGCGCGCTGCCGGGACGCGTAGGCATCGAGTTGTCGCCGCGTGGCCTCGGCGACGGCGTCAGGAAGCAGGCCCTCTGCCGCCGCGTCTCGCGCGTAATGGCGGAGGAGTCCAGCGGCGTCGGCAGCCGGAGTTTTGCCGCCGGACCGGTAGGCACGTTGCAGCCGGTCCAGCGCCTCGGGGCTGACGTGTTCGGCCAGCTTCACCGCCTCGGCACGCACCGCCGCGTCAAGCTCGTCGAGACGCGCGCCACTCGGAGGTAACGCCCGCCCGTTCGCGCCTGCACGCAGGGTCTCCCGCTCGCGAGTGCCATGTGGGCGTGCCGCGGGGTGGGGCTGCGTCGCCTTCGCCTCGGTTTCCCACACGTCGTAGGCGGCGGACCGCATGGCTTCTTCCATGGTCTTCCCGGTCGCGCGTAGCCGGTCGTAGGTGGCCATGAACGGGGGGTGGATCTGGCGGATCCGGTCCTGCGCGAGGCGGACTGCTTCAACGGCAACCGGATCGCCGCCGGCAGCGTGGGCTGCGGCGGTACGCCATACCGTCGCGGCTTCGACGAAGCTCGCCTTCTCGGTCAGCCAGGATCCATCCAACGAACGGGCAAGCCGCTCGCGTTCCTCCATCACGGCCGCCGCCAGCCTTTCGGCCTGGCGCTGCGCCTGACGCTGAACGGCATTGGTCGCGCGGTCGCGGGCGGCGGCCTGTTCGGCCTCCGCCGCGCGTCGCTGGATGCCGACTGCTCCCATCCGTGCTCCGGCCTCTCCCAGCGTCGCCAGCACGCTGAGCCCTTGGATGAGTTGATGACGTACATCGATTACCGGATCGTCGTGCTGCTGTGGTTGCACCGCACCTCCCGTGCTCCGCCGCCGCTGCACAGCGGCGGTATGCTGAGTCTCAGCAGGAGGCGTTGGTGGTGGCGTGAGCGGCGGCGTTACCAGGCACATTCATGCGTTACCGCTGCGTTCGCGGTAGTCAGCCCGGCGGGTCACCTGCTCACGTCGGTGCGGCGGGTGGTAGCCATGCTCGGGCCGGTGGCCGGCGTGGGCGTAAGGCTTGATCCCGCTGGCATGCCTGGCCTATCGGCGAGTTCCCGGAGCGCGACGGTGGCCGATCGAGCGGCTTGTGCCTGGTGGAGGCGGCGTTGAGCGTCGCGGAGATGCTCCATGGCATCCGCCAGGCGGGCGAAATCCATCATCAGGGCCAGCGCGGCGAGCATGTCGTCGTCGCCCGATACGCGCCCCATCAGGGCGACGAGACGCGACATCGCCCGCAGCTCGTACGACCGACCGGTGTGCCGTACCACCCGGCCCCGGATGTCCCGGGCCGCCCGGTCGAACGTCTCGGCCACCAGGGTCAGGTTGCCCCGCCGATCGCCCTCGACCGCGTACGCCAGCGCGGTGAGCAGGTCAGAGGCGGCCAACGCTGCCGCCTGAGCCCGTGCCGGATCGGCGTATGCCGCCTGCCGGATCTCGTCGGCCGCCGCCCGCGTCACTCGTGCCGCGTCGGCGAGCGCCGCTGTACGTTCGGCCCGGCCGACCGGCGGCACGTCAGTCGATGCCGGGCTTGCCCACCGTCGGCGCAGTTTCGGCAGGGCCAGGTCCGCCGCCAGCTTGCCGCCGCCGTAGTACACCGGCATGCCGTCCGCAGTGAGGTCCGCAGGCAGCGCGACGGCATACCCGGTGACCTGGCCGGACGCCGTCGTGCTGTGACGCAGGCGAAGAAGAAGCCCCGCACCACGCAGACGGTCGAAGAACTCGGTCTCCGTTGCGGCACCCGCCACCGCCGTCCGGACCCGCCGCCGCAGCTCGTCGCGCGGTGTCTCACGCCGGCCACGCCGGGCGGACTTGTTCAACTCCGCCGCGCTCGGCCGGCGATGCGCGGTACGGTCCGCCGGAGCGACCGCACGACGCAACCCGTACCGGCGGGCCACGTCGTAGGTCGCCGCCACGGTGCGCGGGTAGTCGTTCCTCAGCCAGCTGATGCGGCCGTCTTCGCGTACCAGCGTCGCCACGATGTGCACGTGATCGTCGCCGTGGCGAACCACCACCCACCGCAGTCCGTCGTCGTCAGCCGGCGTCGCCACGCCGACCTCGCGCAGCATCTCACGGGCCATGTGCCCCCACGCTTCATCGGAGAAGGTGCGGTCGCGGTCTTCGGGCGCCAGTCGCATCGAGGTGTGCCACACGTACCGCTTCGGCGGACGCTCGATGCGCCGGACGGGCTCTTCGAGCAACGTGACCAGCCGACGAAAGTCCCGCTTACCCGCAGCGGTGCGGCGGGGCTCCAGAGATTGGAGGTCCCCGGCGCCGTCCCACGCCGCCACCAAGCGCGGATTCCGATGCTCCTCACGCCGCCCCGGCCCATACAGGTACCGAAGCAGCCCGGCGACCCGGCGCCCTCGGGGATGGACCCGCGAGATCATCGCAATCGCCGGTGGATCCGCGCGGTCAACTGGTCGAGCCGGTCAACAGCCCGCGCGCACAGCCGGACCGCCTCAGCCGCCCACTCAGGCAACTCGCCCGTCGAATGCCAGGCAGCAGCGACCTGGTTGACGTTGCTTCCGAACATGTTGACTGCCCGTCGAGCGGCAAACAGCTCGCGTTGCAGCTCGCGAAGGTCCCCGCTGGCGGCGTTCGATTCTTGCCCTGTTGCGGCCTCGACAGCCATCTTCGCGGCGTAGCCGGTCGGGGTTAACCCAGCCGACTCTGCGGCGACCTCTAGGAGCCGCTTTTCGTCGTCTGAGAGCCGAATCAGGATCGCGTGAGGGCGACCCGGTCGGCTGTGCGTGCGGTGCCTGGCCGCGGGTATTGCACGCTTCTGGTGCTCGTCCATCGCCGCCCACCTTGCGTCTGGGGCGTTACCGGGAGCGTGAGCCGTGGCGTTGCCGCACGAGCCAGTTACCGCAACGGTCGCTCCGGCCTTTCCGCCTCAGACGAAGTCCGATCTTGCGCCGCGACCGCCTCGGCATCTGGTGAGCGGCTGCCTGTCCTGGGTGGGTTTGGGAACCCTTGGGCTGCAACATTGGGGCCTCGCTGTCCGAGCTGGCTGGCCGCCCCGATCGGGTCAGCGTGCTCCGCCAGGTGCACGTGGTGACGCGACCAGTTAGACCGCCGTAGCCGGGTTGCCCCTGGGACCTTCTCGCCCCACTCCAGGTCCCACACAGGGTCGACAGTGATGGTCAGGTCACTCGTCTTCACGACATCGCCGATGCGGCGGTGACCACCAGACGTGACGTAGGACAGAGAGTCACCAACGCGTACGTGCTCGAAGTCGATGGGGCCGCCGGGATGGCGTGAGGGCTTATCCGGGGCCAGGGCCATGACATCATCGCGCAGGCCGGCAGCGATTAAGAACGCCTCGGAGTTGAAAATCAGATTTTGATCGGAGAAGTATTCCGCCATACCACCGATTACGACGGCGACCATGCGTCTGGCCTGCGCCTCGTCCATTGGTCCGACCGCACCGCTGCTCAGCGCTTCTTCTAGCCGAGCAACTCCCGACGAGACGGCATGGCAACCTCTTCGTAGTCTCTCCGATGCATCGCCAACTCCTCGCTCCGTCGAATCGATACCTGCCTGTTGTGCCGGCAGGTGAGAGCTGAAGCTGATCCGACCGGATCGCCCTTGCGGATCCTGCCTCGGAGGCGTTACCGCCGCAGCGGCGCCGGCCTACCGGAAGGCCGCCCGGCCGCTCCCAATGCCAATCTGCGACCGCGCTCGGTCGCAGATTGATAAGCAATCGGCATATCTTGCTGCAACCGCCGCCTCTCAATCGAGCTACCGGTTCGACGACTGGTCGTTGTCGCCGCCCGTCCAGTCGAGTTCGCAGGGTTTACCATCGTCGGTCAAGCCCAGACGGAGCAGGCGCTTAGCGCCTATCAGGTCGCCGCTGCGTCTCCACAGCAGGGCAAGGGCTGACAGCGCTTCGCTGACGCCGGCGTCGGCGGCCTGTCGGTAAAGAGCCTCGGCCCCGGCACGATCACCGGCCTCCGCAAGTAGTTCGGCCAACTCGATGAGTGCATCGCTGTCGCCCCGGTCAGCAGCCTGCCGGTACAGAACCTCGGCGCCAACGCGGTCGCCACGCTCCTCCCGCAGCGCAGCCAGGTCCCGCAGTGCCCCGGTGTCACCACGCTCGGCAGCCAGCGCGGCAGTAGCTTCGGCGCCGTGGCAGTCGCCGGCCTCATCCCGCAGCGCAGCTAGGTCCCGCAGCGCCTCGGTGTCACCCCGGTCGGCGGCGAGGACTGCGGCAGCTTCCGCTCCAGCAGGGTTGCCGGAACGTTCCCGCAATCCCGTCAGGACCCCCAGCGCTGCGGTATCACCGAGGTGCGCCGCCTGCAAGTACAGCCGCTCGGCGGCATCCTGATCACCAACCTGCTGCCGCATCCGAGCCAGGTCCCACAGCGCACCCGTGTCGCCGCGGTCTACAGCCTGCCGGTACAGCCGATCGGCGACACCGTGGTCACCAGCCTGTTCCCGGAGCTGGGCCAAGTCCCGCAGCGCGCCTACCTCGCCACGGTTAGATGCCTCCGCCGCCACTGCCTCTGCCCCTGCGGGGTCACCCGCACGTTCCCGCATCCTGGCTAAGTCCCTCAGCGCCCATGTGCCGCCACGCTCGGCGGCCTGCCAATACAGCCCCTCTGCGCCAGCACGATCACCCCCACGTTCCCGTAGCCGGCACAGCTCACGCATTGCACTAGTGTCCCCACGATCAGCGGCCTGCGACGCCGCTGCCTCGGCGCCATCGCGATCGCCGACGCGTTCCCGCATCTGGGCCAGGTCCTTCAGCGCCGATATGTCACCAAGGTCGGCGGCCTGCCGATACAGCGCCTCGGCGCCCGCACGATCACCGACGTGTTCCCGCGTCTGGGCCAGGTCCTTCAGCGCCCATGTGTTACCAAGGTCGGCGGCCTGCCAATACAGCGCCTCGGCGCCCGCACGATCACCCACCTCCTCCCGCATGCGGCCCAGTGCCAGCAGCGCCAATGTGTCGCCACGGTCGGCGGCCTGCCAATACAGCGCTTCGACGCCAGCACGGTCGCCAGCGTCCTCCCATTGCCTTGCCAAACTCAGCAGCGCGATTCTGCTGCCATGGTCGGCAGCCTGTCGGAATAGCTGGTCGGCCCGGCGAAGCCGGCCTCGACAATGAGCGGCGTCGGCAAGATCGGCAAGGATTTCAGGGTCGGCGCAAGCTGTGACGGCGTTCCAGAATGTGGCGGGTGGGAAGATCTCGGCGCGCTGCGTGCGGCCGGTTTGTTCGAGATAGTCGGCGAGTCGATACGCGTCGCCGATTAGGGTCGTATCGCCAGGTAGCGGCTTGTGACGCCTGAGCGGCCCGGGCGTGCCGTGGCAAGGTTCGGTGAGATAGGTCAAGGCTTCACTAAGCCACGTTTCGTCGTCTGGGGTCTGGTCCCAGATCTCTGGGTCGAGGTAGCCGGGCGCGGCCTGGTATAGAAGCTGGCGTGGCAGGTAAAGCCAGCGGCTGAGGCGACGGGCGTCCATGGCTGCCCACAGCACAGCTCGGGCATGATCATCAGCTTGCTCATAACGGCGGATCAGCTCTGGCACCCCGGCTAGATGCTGCGTGATGCGCCTACCGCCGTGTTCGGCAGCGGTCCGCAGCCGCGGATCGGCGGCGATCTGCACTTTGAGGCGGGCGAGGTCGGCGTCAGAGAACCCAGTGGGAACGCTGATATCAACGCCGCGGCCCAGCAGTACCCGGGCGGCGGCGTGCTCCTGCAAGCGAACGTCTGTCAACGTAGCCCAGTACTGTGGCCACATCGAGCCGAGCACCAGAATCGGGCCTGTGGGGGCGTGCAGTAGCTGTTGCAGCGCGGTCGCTACCTGGGCGCCGACGCCAGGAGGTTGCAGGTACATCTGAGCCTCGTTGAGCCAGATCACCGTGCGCGGCGCGACCCGACCATCGGCAAGTGCTTCAACGACGGCCTGCGGACGCTCAGGGGTGAGAGGCTGCCACACCCGCCACCGAGGCAACACCGCGCGGATGGCTTCCCAGCACGCACGCGTCTTTCCCGTGGACGAGGCGCCGATGAGCATCACCACCTGTGACCCCTGCTCTGCCCGCGCCAACTCGGCACGGAGGAGGTCGTCGTGAGCGCGGGTTAGGTACGGCGGCAGCAGCGGCAAATCGGTGTAGTCGGTGGCGACGGCGCGATGGACCTCCAAGGTCAAAGCGGCTGCCTCGTCTAGGTCGCCGATGACAGACCCCAACGGCGGATTGCCGTCGGCCAGGAAAGCACCTGGTCGTTTCACCGTAGGTCGGCCACCACGGTTGCGGTGCTTCTCCGCCCACGCCTCGCGTCGCCGAGCCTCCCACCAAGTGTCCGGGTGTCGTGGGTAATCGAGGGGTGCAGCGGCCTGGAGGTAGCCGATCAGGAACCGCAACGCCGCCCTGCTGCTGGGAACCGTACGACCATTGAGCCAGTCACTGATTCCGGAGTCGGTCAGCTTGACTGGCGGCAGCTGCTGTTCAGCTTGGTGAACGAGTGACTTCAAGGGTGGTCTGCCGGCGGCCTCATGTAGTCGGCCTAACTCGTCCGCGAACCGTTCGGCTGCGGCTCCTCGCGTCACAGCACCACCCCGGTTCCGATCCCGGTTCCGGACCGGATGAGGCTCGGAAAGCCCGCTATCACCCGGCGTGACCTCGACATTCTGGCACCGTAGCCGAACCGACCGATCGCCGGAAACCGGCCGGACGAGCAGAACCAACGGCACCAACCCGACACCACCGGAAGGTGCCAGCGAATGCCCAGCTTGCTCACCCTGCTCCACGCCGGCGGCCTCGCCGGTGGCGCCGCCGCTCTGATCTACAGCGCCACCATCACGACCACAGCCCTGGTAGCCGTCCTGGCCCGTAGTCCGCACCGCCGCCGCGCCGCCCGCAAGGTATTGAGTCTCCTCTTGCGCCGCCCATCTCAATAAGCAGTCTCGCCGGTGCCCCGTACAGGGCACCGGCGTTCACAGCGAGGGCAGCCAAGACAGGCCGCCCATCCGGGCCTTCAACCCGATCGTCGGCGTCAAGCAATCGATGTCCGGACATCTAAAATCACGCTAAAAGCGCATGAGAAGTGATAGAAGCAACAGCTCCTGGCGCTGTTTGGGGGTATCATTATATAAGCACCGACGGACCCCCTAAGTTCCCGGAGGCGACCCACATGCCCGAGTACCTGATTCAGGCGTTCACCGAGAATCACGATCTGCTCGATATCAGCAGCAGCGCACAGGGCGATGCGTGTTGGGCGGAGACGTTTCGGGATGCTGTTCGGACCTATCAGCGGACGACCCGTGGTGTTCTGCACGACTGGGAGACCGACGGGCACTCGGCTGCCCGTGTGGCGTACTTCCGGGTGTACGAGTACGTCGACCGGTGCACGCGGGCAGGCGGGTGGCCTGTCGTCATGGTCACGGCTCACGGTCGCCGGGCCGGCGTCAACCCACTCGCCGGGCTGCCGACGCACGAGCAGAACGCGCACGTTGGTTCCGTGATCGGGCTGTGCCTCGTCGTCCCGGACGACTTGATCATCGTCCCGTCGGGTGCCGACCCCGGCCGTCGGGCGGAGTACCGGCTGCGCGTCACCGATGTCAGCCATCGCGAGGGCGAGCGGTCCGCGATGATCCGGGGTGTCGTCGTGAAGAAGGACGGTTCCGACCGTCTCAACGGCGAGGGCACCGGCTACATGCGGACGGCCTGGGCTGATCTGTCTCGCCTGGTCATGGACACTCCGGCCGCGACCATCGAGGCCAAGCCCGCCCCGGAACCTGAGTCCAGCCCGGATCCGTCGAAACTCGTGCGCCTTCCGCACAGTGGCCTCCAGATGCCGGATCGGCGGCTGCGGGCGACGAGCCTCAAGCAGGTGGCCGTCGGCGGCGGTGTGGCGTGGACCGCCACACTCCTGCGCGACGGTCAGTTGGTCGGCCGGATCGAGAACGACGGACAGGGCGGAGAGACGTTCTTCCGCCCACTGCCCGACCAGGGCTTCGGGGAAAAGCGAACTGCGGGCGTTCGCGACGACATGCCGCACCGACGAGGGTGAGTCGGTTGAGGTGGAAGCCGTCCTGGAAGCCCTGGCCCACGAGCACGACGGCGAGGCCATCGTCCGGGGGTACCTCCGGTGGAACTGCATCCCCGCACGGTTGCTCACGGCGCTACCGGGTTCGCGGAGCCGCTACCCGAGCGCCTTTCGGGGTATCCCGGCTCCGGCCGACCCGTCGGCACGCCTCGGTGTCGCGGTCGCTGCCGTACGGGAGTCGCCGCCGGATCGGGACGGTACGTGGCAGATCTGGGGCGGGCAGGACTGGCAGGACGTGTCTCAGGTCGGGCCGGAGCGTGGCGAGGTGACCGGTGGACGCTGACCGGCAGCTTCGTGGGCAGGCGCGCGAGATCCTGACGACCGCGCACGAGGGCACACACCGTCCGACGCTGGCGTGGGCGGTCGGGGTGTTCGAGTCGTCGCACGCGATGTGCCCGCTGATGTTGTCGCGCACTGGCGATCCGTTGGCGCTGTGCCCCGGAGATGGCGGCGACTGTTCCCTGCCGCGCGGACGCTGGCTGGACTACTCACGCACGGGTGGTGCGCTGGTAAGGGATGGCGACCTGGTCAGGCCGCTGAAGGTGTCCTGGTCGGAGGTCGCGGCGGTCTTCTTCGCCCGCCCGGTCTCCCGGGATCTGATCGAGCAGTGCGCCGTGGCGATGCAACGACGCCGGTCCTGCGCCGGACCGCCGTTCGGGGTCGAGTGGCGGGACATCGATGAGGCGTGCGCCGCCGCCGGGCTGGCCATCTGGAGGGCGTGCCGTCCGGCCGACCACGGCGAGCAACTCGATTTATTCGCCGGATTCTGACTCAGCGCCCTGCACATCACGACACGGAATGGAGGGCCTTGCCCATGCTGTCTTCGTCTGCTGACTTTCCTGCTCTGCCGGAACAGATCGCCGGTATCGCCGAGGGCTGGTGGGAGTGCCTGTGTGGCAACGAGCCGCACATGTACGGCTTCACGCCGAGTGACGCTGACGGCCGTCCGGTGGAGCCGACATCGCACGGCTGGGACGGGCAGACCAACGTCTGCACCTCCTGCGGGCGCATCTTCAGCCAGGACACGGGCTTCGTCGTCGGCCGGCGGCACACGCCGTTCTCGGACGACGAACGGTGATCTCACCAGCGCCGTTCCATCTCGCCCGGCCCCGAGCACCCCCGGCAATCCCCGTCTACCACCCGCTTCTTCTCGCACCACCTGCGGTTCCCCGGTGTCGCTACCACCCGGGATCCGCCTCCAACCAAGCGCCAGACGGAAGGACCCATCGTGACCGCGAAGGGTAAGAAGACCACCGCCAGGCTGCGTCCCGGCGACCGCATCCTCATCATCGACGACCTGAGCAAGGCGTCCACGCGCACCGGCGGCCGGTGGCACCCGAGCCGGGTCAAGACCGGCGCCACGACCGCAACGGTCAGCCACCTCGACAGCATCGCGGGCCGGCGGACGCGCTACGACGTCGTCACCGACGCCGGCACCGTGCCGAACCTCAGCGGTTCGCAGACGTTCCTGCTGGCCCCCGAGGACGCGGGACCGGCCTCGGTCACCTCGGTGCAGCGGTGGAAGGAGATCGAGCAGACGGCCAGCACGCCGGAGTTCCGGGCATGTGTCGCCGCTGGCGTCGAGAACGCCGACGACACGATGGACGAGGCACAGCGCGGTGTCATCGACGCCGTCGCCGGTCCCTTCGCCCGCGGTGACGAGACCTGGTGCCGGCTGGCGATCAGCGGCTTCGAGGAACTGCGCGACAAGGGCGTCTTCGCGCACCTCAACGACGTACTGCCGGAGGACGCTCCGCGCGGGTGGGTTCAGTTCCACCCCGACGGCCCCCGGGTGCACCCCGACTACGCCCGGCCGATCACGCACGGCGGCTACACCTACGACATGGTCGGCCGGTTGGACCTCCAGGTCGGCGACGTCATCCTCGAATACGGTGCCGACCTACACATCCTCGACATCGCCGCGTTCCAGTGCACCCACCCCGGTCACCCTCGTGACCACCGCTGGTACGCCAAAGTGATCGGCCTGACCGCCGAGGACCGCAGCCGCACCTACTCGCGGCCGTGGGGCACCGCGCTGTGCCTGGCCTACGACCGGGGCATCCCCCGCCGCCGCGACATCCCGAACCAGGTGCCGGCCGAGACTGCGGCGCCGCAGGACGCGGTGGTGGAGCGGGCGTACGCGGTGCAGGTGGGCCGCGAACGCACCGCGTGGCAGACGGTCTCCCACGGCACGGCCGTCGGGCCGGCGCAGCAGCTCGCGCGGGACGTCGCGCTGCGGCAGGCGTACCCGCTGGACGTCGACCGGTTGCGGGTCCTGGTCTACGCCGACACCGACCGGGCCTACCCGCCGGTCTACACCTACGGGCTGACCGAGGCCAACCAGGACGGTCTCTACTGCACCCACGGTGACGACCCTCGCCACCACACCGCCGAGTGCCCCGGACGGCACCCCTGACAGTCGCAGCTCACGGCGGGAACGGCCGTCGCGCCGCTCCCGGCCCTGGCTGCCCGTGCCCAGGAGGTGCACATGGGCGACACCACCGCCCCCGGCAACCGGCAAGTGTCCGGCCCCGGGTGGGTGCCGGCGGAGAACCTGACACCGACTCGCCAGCAGGCGTTCTACATCATCTTGACCACGCAGACCCCGACCTCTGGGACCGTGTTCGGTGGCATCAGCGCCATCGCCGCCGCCGAACAAGCCCGGTTGGTCGACGGCGCCGGCGCTCCGGGCGCATTCGTCGCCGCATACACCCGCGTCGTTGACGCCCTGGTGCCCGTCGACGTGGAAACCACCCTGCTGTCCGGCCCGGCGGCCGTCCGCCGGTACCGCGTCCGGGCCTGGCTCGGTCAGCAACTGCTCTCGCAGCACGAGATGGAGTTGCCGGCCTAATGCCGGTGACGGCGCTGGCCCACGCGACAGCGGTCAGTGGGCCAGCGCCGGGGCTCCGGGCCGCTACAACCCGATGGAGCCCGATGCGACCGCCAGACGGTCCGCACCGCCCAGGGTAGCCGGCAACGGTTGCCGCCAGCGCGACCAGCCGTTACCACCCGGCCGGGCTCCTCAGCTCACCTCTTCGCTTGATCATTCAGTGGTGGGCACGTTCAGCGCCCACGTTGGGGTCGGTCGCGTTCGTGTCGGGCAGGAAGGGGCCACCCTTCCGGCTGATGGGTTCCACCATCTGTGTGGTTCCTGAGCTCGGGACGGTGGCCAGCGGTCGCCGCGAAGGCGAGCTTGGCCAGGCGTGGTGCGGCGCGGGGTACCTGCGGCGACGCCGAGGCGAGTGCGGACGCACCCACAGCGGCGAGCGCCGACCTCAACTGGTAGACCTGCTCGTCGTCTGGCTGCGCAACGCACCACCGCGCCACCGCGTGATACACCAGCGACCTGGGCAGGCGTTCGAGTTCCCGCCGGCCAAGGACGAAGAAGTGACCGTTTCCAGCTGTCCTCTGGGTTGCCGCACTCAGAACCTCCGACAGTGACGGCAACACCGCGGCTAGCTTGTCGATCGTGTTGAGTCGGGAGCCGCGGGCGGTGAGCTGGCCTGGTCGCGGCGGCCGTGGGCGGACCCATCCCGTTACCAGGTCAAGCTCACGAGCCATATAAACTGCCGGGCCGTGCGGCGGCGTGCCATGCAGCTGACCGGCGGCGTGCGCCGCTGCGCTCCACGAACGCCAGTCCGCTCCAGGTGCACCGGATGAGGCGAGCGCGCTGATCGCGAGTGCCGCTTGGGTTGCCTTGGCCAAGTGCTTGGCACGCACCTCGCCGGGGTTGCGGTGCATCCAGTCGCGCACCGCGACCAGCGAGCGCAGGGCCGACGCGCCATCGCTGATCGCCCGGTGGCCGGCCAGGACCGGTGGCGGTTCGAGCAGGTGCAGCAGCGATGGAGCGTCGCCCACGTCCGACATCACCTGGTGCACGACCCCGGCCAGGTAACCGTTGCTGGTCCAGCGGGCCTCATCCGCCACCGCCGCGAAGGCTCCATACGCGAGCCGATGGCTGTTCGACAGCCACTCAGGTAGCCCTGCATCGATGGCCAACATGTCCTTGGTCAGCCGGGCGATGTCGGCCAGGCCGGCTCTCCCTCCGGCACCGGCACGAATCGCCACGCCTTCTGGAGTCAGCGGCTCCCGGGCCGGCGGCGCGTGGCCGGTCAGGATCTCTCCCGCCACCGCGACCGCCTCCGCCGCCGACTCCAGATGGCGGCCGACTCGGCAGATCGGCACCGTGGAGGAAACAGTCCGCCAGCCGATGCGAGCCGCAGCGGTGAGTCCCAGGTAGAGCCGTGTCGTGTGATTCCCTGCCTGCATCCGCAAGGCGACCTCGACGGTATCGCGGTCGATGTCGCCGCGAGCCGGTTGACCGCCGACGACCAGCTCCACGAGTTTGGCCAGCCGGGCATAGATCCGATGTCGGGCTACGACGGTCGCTCCGACGTCATCGAGGGTGACCGCCGGATCGGATGGTAGGCGTCCTTGCGCCTGAGTCAGCTCGTCATGCGCCCGCGACAGCCACTCTCCGTACGTCACACCAGACCTCGCACTGCGGCGTTCAGCCGCTCGGCTGTCGCGGCGTAGGCGAAGCAGCGCTGGGCCGACACCTCCGGCTGCTGACTCGCCTGGTCGTAGCCGTCCCCAAGGATGGAGACGAAACGGATCAGGGTCCGTTGCGTTGCGGTGGAGGTGATTGAAGACCGTGCCGTGGTGGCAGTGATGGCGATCGGTGCGGGTTCGGGGTACAGCTCGGCGAGCGCGTTGAGCAACTCGAACCCGAGCAGTGCCCACTGCTGAGACGGCACATCCGGTGAGTCGAAGGCCATGCAGGCGAGTCGCAGCCCGGCTTGCGCCTCCGTCTCGTCGGTCACTCCCCGCTCCTCAAGACGAGCGATGGCCTGCTGTAACGCTGCGATGTAGTCCATTCCCGGATCCTTTCCACGGCCCAGAACTGTGTCCACATCGGCAGCGAAGCCCTGTGGATAACCGACGAGGCCCGTCGCGCCCGTCCTCGGATACGTGCACCAAACAGTTGTCGGTGCCGGTCAGGTAAAGCAAGCTAGGAATCCGCCAGTCACGCGGCCTCAACGAGAAGCTTCCCGTCGACCGCCAGAACATCCGCCCGCCGGTCGGACAGCACCGCGTACCCCCGCCGTGCCGCCTCGTAGACGAGATGGGCAAGACTGAGGTCTCCGCCAGCACGCGGAAGAAGAGCGTCAACAGCAACCCCTTCGGCAGCCGCGAGTTCGGCGAGCCACGTGTTCGCATCCTGAACGAGATCCAAAAGGCGGTCGGTGTGCTGCGGGACAGCCTCGGCCGCCAAGGCGAAGCTTGTGTCGCAGATCAGCACGGTCTGCCCGCGTCGACGGCACGAGGTCACCATGGCTCCGACGAAGGTGTCGGCCTTCGCGAACGCGATCAGCGCCCCCACGTCGAGCACCCAACCACCCAGCGCGTCGAGACCGCTCCCTGTTCCCCGACACTCGCCAGCGGAACACTCACCCCTGGCCTCGGTCTGCCTCATCGTTCCGTCACCTCCGCCGACGCCGGCTCTCCCTGACCGCCGCACCGCGATCAAGGCTCGGAAGCAGGCGCTGCCGGATGGCTACCGCGTGGACGTCCCGATCCTGGTCGCGGGCTGTTCGCTGGCCCGTATCGACCGGTAGCCATCAGGAGGTTCGGCGGATCGAGAACCGTTCCCTAATCTGGTGGCCCTTCCTGCTCCAAACCCCGTTGTGTCGCCTTGGTGGCACCCGCGTCATCCGCATTCCGTCGAGCACTGCTTGTCGTCGGCCGGGTCCGATGAGGGTGAGCAACCTGGATCAGGAGGTAACTGACCTGGTGAGGCGGGAGCCCTCCGTGCATTGGGGCCAGCCCGGTGGGGCCTGCTTGTTCCCTGGCTGTCCTCTCGCGGACAGCCACGGCGACCGACCGGTCGGTAAGGATGGCCGGCAGGAGACTCCGTTCACCGTGCTCTGAGTCCGCCGCTTGACTCCGATCGCTCCCTGCGTTCGCGCCGCCGTTCATCGTTCGCACACAGGGCAGCGGTAGCCGGCAACGCCGCATCCGTCGCTGTGCGTTTCGCGGTGCAACCGGAGAACAGCGGGTACGCCTGGCCGGCGGCTACCAGCCGGGATGGAATAGGGATCGGCAGCGGGAACAAGCTGACCCGGATGGCGATGGAACAGGGAACGGCGGCAACGGCTGTTCCGTACGGCAGATAGCGCCGGAGCGTGCTGTTCCTGGTAACGCCGCCGGTAGCCGTTGGTAGCGCTGCCACCAACGTCGCATGGACACGCTGATTCTCGTACGTATACGAGGGCGCGGTGTAGGCATCGCATTGCCGCCGCGCGACGGCCGAGCTGAGGCGCTCGTTCGTGCCCCGCACGCGCCCTTCCATCGAGCCATGGATGTGAGGCTATGTCTATCTCCGATGAGCGTCCTCATTCCGTCTCAGCGGGCTCGCCTCCCGTCGACGTCCCGGTGCCGTACATCGACCGGCTCTGGTCAGCACTACGGTCAGAGGGGCCATCGCCCGGTGAGTACGGTCGTAGCCTGCCGATGCCGCACCTACGCGCGCCTGAGCGACGCAACGCGATGCACTACTCGGTCACCGCGATCGATGTCGACGGTCGCCTTGCAGCCCGGTCGGCCCTGGCGGCGCTGCGATGGCAACCTGGATTGCCCGTCGCTGTCACCGCCGCCCAGCACGCCCTTGTCATCACGCCGCAGCAGAAGAGCAGCCATGTGCTCGACCGGCAAGGGCACCTTCGGCTGCCGGCCACCGCACGGCACCTCACCCGGTTGAAAGCAGGAGACCGGCTACTGCTCGCCGCGTCTCTGGACCGCTCCCTGCTCCTCGTATATCCGGTTGCTGTGCTCGACACGATGGTCCTGGCCTATCACCTTGGAGCTCCACGGTGACGCCGGCGGTGGGTCGTTCCCTCAGCAGCGGCGAGGTGGAGGCCGCGCGGCTCATTCTCGCGCGCCTAGGCATCACACCGGAGCAACTCCTCGGTCCGGGCGACGTGGCTTCCCCACCGGGCCGAGAGATGCCCACATTCACCGAGTACATCGACCGCGTTGCGGACGCGGTTACCCCCGGAACACGTCGCGTCTACGACTCCTACTGGCGACGCGTGCGTGACGCCTGGGGGGATCGTCGATTGGACGAGCCGACCCCGCTGGAGGTCAAGCAACTATCCGAGCAGGTGAAGACCGAGGCGATCGTGAGGAGCAACTCCCGCGGAGGTCGTACGGCTTCCGAGCACCTGATTTCGGCTTTGAGGTGTCTTTACAAGTTCGCCGTCGCTGACCGCCTCATCGAGGAAACCGAGAATCCAGCCCTGCGGGTAGCCAAACCGCGACGACTGGCAAGCACACGGAGGGCACTCCCCGAGAAGCAGCTTGCGCAACTGTTCGCGGTAGCAGGCAGCACCGGCAACGACCCCGAGCTCGACTCGCTGATCCTGCGGCTTCATGCCGAGACAGCCTGTCGAAGGGGCGGTGCCCTCGCACTACGCCCGTGCGACCTGGACGCGGTGCAATGCCTCGTCCGGCTCAGCGAGAAGGGGGAAACCGTTCGGTGGCAGCCGGTGTCACCGACCCTGGCGCGGCACCTTCTCCTACACGTCGAGGAGCGAGGCGACGGCGACCGTAAGGGCGAGTTGCTTCGCTACCGCAACGGCAACCCGATCACGAGCCGCCGCTATGACCACCTGTTCCAGCGGCTTGGCCTTCACCTGCCCTGGGTCGCCACCCAACAGGTAACTGCGCACTGGCTACGCCACACCACCCTGACCTGGGTCGAGCGGAACTTTGGCTACGCCGTCGCGCGAGCCTTCGCCGGGCACGACGGGAAGAGTGACGCCGGTACCACGTCCACCTACGTACGCGCCGATGTGTACGAAGTCGCGCAGGCCCTAGCAGGGCTGACGGGCGAATCCCACCCGCTGGCCCAGCACACGACAAAGGTTGACGGCCCAGAACAGCGGCTCGGCGGGCTGTTCAACGCGATCGCCGCTGAGGTCTGAGTCACAGATCTTGACCGACGAGACCGAGTTGCCGAGCCGGTCGATCGAGGCTGACAGCGCGGTCAGGGTCCATGATGGTCTCGTGACAGGTGGCAGAAGAGCTCTGGTGTGGTTGGGTCTTCTAACGGCGATCGCCTCGGTGGGAGCCGGAGCCTTCTTCGGCGTGACCCGGCTCGACGACGCGGCCAAGTGGGGCAGCGTGATTGCGGCGATTCTTGCTCTACTCGCATTGCTGATAGCTTGTTACCAACTGCTAGCTCGCCGCGATGTAACTGCCGCAGGTCCGGACGCTCGCGGCGGGGGTACTGCGGGCGAAGTGCGTCAGCAGGTACAGGCCGGCCGAGATGCGTACGTCGCAGGCAGGGACCAGCACTTCGGTGGCGGACGCGGATCACAATGATTCCGGCTTCTCGGCGGCGAAACCCACCAGGCGTCTATGCAGAGCGCGATGTCTACGTCGCAGGCCGCGATCAACACTTCCATGGGGTGAATGGTCCGGCCTTTGTCGTCGAAACCGGGCCCAGTCAACGACCGGCGCCGCTGGATGGCCTCATCGCCTTGCGGGAGCAGCCGAGCAGACTGCTCGCCGCTCGACGGCAGGCGATTCAGTTCACAGGCAGGTCGGCAGAGCTGGCCGATATCCGAACCTGGCGCAACGGGCCGGAACAGCGCAGCGCTTGGCTGATCCACGCCGCTGGCGGTCAGGGTAAGACCCGGCTGGCCGCTCGCGCTGGCGAAGAGGCCGCCATGCAGGGGTGGACGGTCGGGTACGCCCGACATCACGACGACTCACCTATCGGTGGCGATCCGGTGCCGGCCGGCGACGTGCCCCTCTTGCTGATCGTGGACTACGCCGAACGCTGGCCGCAGTCCGACCTGCACAAGTTACTGCGCTATTACGCGGTCCAAGATGGCCCGTTGCGCATCCTGCTGCTGGCCCGCTCGATCGACTGGTGGCCGGTGACCGCTGTCGAGTGCGACAACCTCGACATCAGCATCGATGGACGCTGGCCACCGCGTCTGTTACAGCCGCTAGCCGATGATCAGGCCGGCCGGCGAATACTGTTCGACGCCGCATGCGATCGATTCGCCGAGATCTACCAGGTGGACGACCTGCCGGTGCTAACACCCGCCGGACAGCTCAGTGATCCGATCTACGGACTGACGCTCTCCTTACACATGGCGGCCCTCGCCGCAGTACATGCGCAGACCTACGGCGAAGATCCGCCGCAGACCGCGGCGGATCTGTCGCGGTACCTGCTGGACCGGGAACGCCGCTACTGGAGCAAGCTCCACGGAGAGCAGAGCGTAACCGCTGCCGCTCGCACCGTGTTTATCGCCGCGCTCGCCGGCCCTCAATCGGTGACTGATGGCGTGGCGCTGCTGGAACACACCGGCTTGCCGCAGGCAGCCGACACCAGCGCTCAAAAACTGCTCGACGGACACGCGCGCTGCTACCCACCGAGCATCGATGGCCTCGTCCTGGAACCGCTGTATCCCGACCGACTCGCCGAGGACTTCATCGCCCTGACCCTGCCCGGCCCGCAACCGACAGGCCACGCCGACGTCTGGGCTGCGAACCTGATCACCAGCGCTCATAACGACGGTGGTCAGCTACGACATCAGCCAGGGCAACTGTTTACCCGAGAGCCTCCGAGGCCATCCGAGCACCTGAGCCGGGCATTGATCTACTTGGCGGCATCCGCAACTCACTCTGGCCACACCGCTGAACGGCTACGCCTCCTGCTTCAAGCCGACCCTGCCCTCGCGATGAACGCTAACGGTGTCGCGCTGGTGGCCATCACGCCTTACCTCGATCTCAGTCTGGCGGTGGAGATCGGCCGTCACTTGCCCGACGGCAGGGTTGATCTTTACCCGGCGGCTGCCGCACTAGCCGAGCACGTCGTAAGCCTCATCCCCATGACGGCCCCACCCGAACATCGGGCACCCACCCAGAGCATTCTTTCGTCAACGCTGGCAAGGGCTGGACGCTGGAAGGAGGCACTGAAAGCGGCCGAGAACGCCGTAGCAATCTACCGACAACTAACCGACGCCAACTCGGACCACATACCCGAACTCGCCTTGGCGTTAGACAACCTTGGCAACCGTCTAGCGGATGTGGGCCGCCAAGAGGATGCACTGTCCGCAGCCCAGGAATCCGTAACAATTTACCGACAACTAGCCGATGCGAACGAGGCATACCTGCCCAATCTCGCCATGGCTCTCAACAACCTCGCCGCCAGTCTCGCGGAATTGGGCCGCTGGAAAGAGGCACTGACTAAAGCCGAAGAAGCCGTAGAAGTTTACCGACAACACGCCAACACCGATACCACCCACCTACGGGACTTCGCCATGGCGTTGAGTAATCTCGGCAACTCCCTGTCAGGGATGGGCCGCCGGGAAGAGGCACTGGCCGTGGCCAGACAAGCAGTCGATATCCACCGACGGCCAGCTATGACGAACCCGGCCTACCTACCCGACCTTGCCCTAGCGTTGAACAACCTCGGCGTCGGCTTGGCGGAGGTAGGGCACTGGGAAGAGGCACTAACCACGGCCGAAGAATCCGTAAAGATCCACCGACAACTAGCCGATGCGAACCCGGACCACATACCCGAACTCGCCATGGCGCTAAACAATCTTGGTGGTCGACTGATAGAGCTAGGTCGCCGGGAAGAGGCACTGGTCCCGACTCAAGAGGCCGTAACGATCCGCCGAGAGTTGGCAAAGGTGAACCCGGCCGTTCACCAGCCTAAACTTGCCATGGCGTTGAACAACCTCGGCAGCGTTCTGGCAGCGCTAGGCCGCCAGGAAGAGGCACTGGCATCAACACAAGAAGCCGTCGCAATCAACCGAGAGCTGGCCACGGCGAACCCGACGGCCCATTTACCCGACCTCGCCAGAGCGCTAACTAACCTTTGCGGCAATCTAGCAGCGGCAGATCGGTGGGAGGAGGCATTGGATACGGCCGCAGAGGCTGTAGCTACCTACCGACAACTGCCCGAGACAGGATCGGCTGCGCACCTACCTGGCCTAGCCTCGTCTTTGATGGAGCACGCCCGGATTTGCGCCAAACTAAAGATGGAACTTCCTGCGGCCCTAACTGCCGCGACCCAGTCCATAACCATCTATCAGGCCCTAGCTGAACAACTGCCACGGATATTCAATGCCCATCTCATCGCAGCATGCCTAACCTTCGCCGAGATATTGGATTGTCTAGGGCAGAACAGTGAGGCCGCGCAAATCCGTCAGATATTCGCACGAGCTGGCGAGAACTGGGTACAAAGCTAACGACGCGGACGCCGTGCTGCCTCTGGCTTCAGGAAACCGCACCCCGCCGAGGTACAGAAGTGGTTGTCGGGAGCGTTGACGAGCAGCGCTCCCGACAACCTTCTACGGCACCTTACCTGCTCTCGCGGCCAGCACGGGAGTTTGCCCCATTGATAGCTGACCGCATGCGACATCTGACTTGGCTATGCGAGCGGGTGCGCCTCGCTTGTGAGAGCTGCCACGGCGGCGGCGATCTCTTGCAGGCTGGCGCGGACGTAGGTGGTCGTGGTGCCTGTGTCGCCGCCGCTGTCGTTGTGGCCGGCGAACGCGCGGGCGACGGCGTAGCTGAAGTTCCTCTCGACCCAGGTCAGCGTGGTGTGGCGGAGCCAGTGGGTGCTGATCTGCTGGGTCGCCACCCAGGGCAGGTGTCTACCGATGCGCTCCCACAGGTAGTCGTAGCGGCGATACGTGATCGGCTTGCCGTTGCGGTAACGCAACAGCGGCGTTGTCGGCGGGGCCGGCCGCTCCTCCACGTGCTGTTGCAGATGCCGCATCAAGGTAGGCGACACCGGCTGCCAGCGCACCGTCTCCCCCTTCTCGTGCAGCAGGATGAGGCACTGGTCCGGGTCAAGGTCCGCTGGCCGCAGGGCCAGCGCTCCGCCCCGACGGCAGGCTGTCTCCGTGTGTAGCCGCAACAGCAGGCAGTCCAGAACCGGGTCGTCGCCGGTCGTGGCGGCGACCTGATTGATCTCGGCGAGCCGCGTGTCCGGCACCGCACGGCGGGTGCTCGGCAGGCGCTGCGGTTTGGCAACCTTACGAGCTGGATTATCCGCCTCGGCGAGATGGCCATCAGCGACGGCGTGGTTGTAGAGACACCGCAGAGCGGCGATGAGGTGCTCCGCCGCGCTGCGACCGCCGCGGGCGTTGCGGCGCGCGACGACATGCGTTTTGACGTGCTCGGCGAAGCGCTTGATCTCGGTCGGATCAGGCTCGTCCAACCGTCGGTGGCCCCACTCCTTGAGAACCCGGTTCCAGTAGGAGGCGTAGACCCTGCGGGTACCCGGGCTGACCGCCTCCGACACCACGGGGATGTACTCGGCGAACGTCGGTGCCGGCGGACCGGCAGGGGCGCTCTGTTGCAGGTCGCCCGGTGAGATACCAAGCCGGGACAGCAGCAGCATCGCCGCGTCCAGGTCAGCCTGGCTCGGCCGGCTCGAAGAAGGCTGCATGGTCATACAGCCTCACCGTCCAACGCAGCCGCCTGCGCTTCGGTGATCATCGCGTGCACGGCGGCCGGCGGATAGACCACAAGCCGGCCGACAGCCGGGTCAGCGACCAGCAGGACACGGCTGCCGGCTGCGAGCCCACACCAGTGCCGGACCGTCGCCGGTAGCCGAACTTGACCAGGTCGAGTCACCCGGAACGCCGCGTGCGGATTGGCGGTAACGAGCACCAGACCACCACGCACCCGAACGTCCACCCGGGTACCCGATAGCCACCCCAGCGCAGGGATAACCACCGCTTCGGCCAGCCGACCATCACGATCGATCGCCGCCATCCCATACAGCGCCGTCGACCGCGCCTCGGGAGCCAGCTGCGCAACCGGCAAGGCACGCCGACCCTTGATCGGCTCACCTCTCGGCCCAGCCGGAATCGAGGGCGGCACCACCGCTGACACGACCCGGGCAGTCACCACGACCACCCCCGAGACGAGGCGGGAGAGACAACGTTGGGAACTGGGGTCCGGTGGTCAAACGGGTTTGACCACCGGTACGTCACATCACGCAGATATGCGGGGAAATTGTGTCCGAGGGGGGACTTGAACCCCCACGCCCTATACGGGCACTAGCACCTCAAGCTAGCGCGTCTGCCATTCCGCCACCCGGACCTACTCTGTCCAGCCTACCCTGCCGGCCTCGGTGGTCCACCATCCGAAGGCCGCCCAGCGGGCCGCACGGGGAGTTACTGTACACGCCGCAGATGGATCATGCACATCGGCATCGGCCGCCCGCCCAGGCCGGAAGGGGCGGGGTCCGGGAGACGGGCGTACCGGGTCCGCGGGTCGGGTAGCGGTGCGGCGGCGACACCCGGCAGCATGGGCCACGTGCCCCATGCCTCTCCCCTGGCCGTCGCCCAGCAGCGTGCCCTCGCACTGCGTGGGGCGGGCAACCATGCCGCCGCCCGTGAGCTGCTGAGTGACGCGTTCGAGTCTGCTCGGCCGCCGTTCGGCAAGGATCACCCGGACGTCCTGAGCACCGCGCACCTGCTGGCTCGGCTGCACCGGGAGGCGGACGAGCCGAGTGCCGCCCGCCGGGTGCTGGAGGAGGCGTTCGCCGCCGGGGAGCGCCGGTGGCCGCAGTCGGACCCGCTGATGCTGGCCTTGTCGTACGAGCTGGGATCCGTCGCGGACGAACTGGGCAACCGCCACGAGGCTCGCCGAAACTACCTGCGCGTCGCGACCGCCGGCCCCGCCGTGCTCGGTGTGGATCATCCAGCGGTACGCGCAGCACGCGAGTATCTCGGCGACGCCGCGCCCGCCCTCCCGCCGGCGGCTCCCCCGGCCGGACAACCGGCTTCGGTCGATCAGTCGCCGCATGGTGCGCTCGCTGAGCCGACGGTGTCGCTGGCCGTCCTGTCGACCGCCTGGCAGCCGCACGACGCGTCGATCGCCACCGCGCCACTACCCGCGGTGGCTCCCGCTGCGTCCGCTGCCCCAGCCGTCCCCTCTGCGCCCGACCTGCCACCCCTTGCCCCGGCCGTGCCGCCGGTGCCGCCGCCCCCTGGCCCGGCGGCATCGGTGCCACCTGCTCCGGCGGTGCCTACACCCCGGGCCGCTATTCACGACCAGACTGCCCGCCTGGGTGAGCCAGGTCTGGCGCTGCCGCCCGAGGCGGCGTCGCCCGCAGCGGTGTCACCCGGAGCAGCGTCGCCAACGGCAACGTCGCCGGAGGTGGGCGACGCGACGGAGGTACTGGACCTGACGGTGCCTGCGCCTTCCACCGGGTCGGCGGAGCAGGGTGACGGCCAGCCGGCCGCAGCACGTCAGCCGCAATGGGCAAATCCGACGATTCCGGTCCAGCAGATCGGGCCGCTGCTGGCAGAGGAGACGGCTCGCCTCGGCTCCCGGGCACAGGCTACGACGCCGCCCGCCGACACAGCACCGCCCGTCAGCGGCCCACCGCACAGCGCGGCCCCGATCAGCGGACCGCCGCACGGCACCCTTCCGGTCAGCGGACCGCCGCAGAGTGCACCCCCGGCCAGCGGACCGCCGCCCACGCCACCACTCAGTGGTGCGCCGACCAGTGCTCCACCCTTCGTACCAAATGATCATCTGTCCGGGCCTCAGGCGCATCAGGTGCCGGGGTTCGGTGACGTGGGGCAGGTCGCGCCGGTGAGCCCGGCGGCGCACGAGCTGACCGCGCCGCTGCCCCAGCCGGGACCGACAAGCGGGCCGCCGGGCAGGGTGCCGTTCCCGCGCGCAGCCGCCGGCAGCCTTCCCGGCCCGGCCGCGGAGACACCGGCGTACCGTCCGACGAGTGGGCCGCCGCGCCACCTGCCGGCTGGCGACCTGCCTGGCAGTTCGGGTGGTTATGGCAGCGCGGGCGGCCCGCAGCAGCACGGTGGTTTCGGTGCCGAGGACCCGCAGCGGGCGGCCCAGCAGATCCCGCCCCCGCCGGCACCACCAACGACACCGCAGGCTTACCCCCCGCCGGCACCACCAACGACACCGCAGGCTTACCCCTCCCCCGCACCACCAGCGGCGCCGCACGCCTACCCACCGCCGACGCAACCGGCGGCACCGCAGGCGTACCCGCCGCCCGGTGGGCCGGCGTACCCGTCGGCCGGGTGGGGGCAGCAACAGCCCGGCCAACTGCCGCCGGGATCGGGGGGCACCCCGCCGTACCAGGGTCCCCCGATGACGTCGGCGCCCGGTCGTAACCGGGTCGTGGTGGTGGCCGTGGTCGCGGTGGTGGTGGCGCTCGCGGCGATGCTCGGGGTCGGGCTGTTGCTGCTCGATCGGCGGTCCGCCGCGCCGTCGACGGTGCCCGACTCGTCGGCGCAGCCGCAGGGTGGTGCGCCGCCTGCGGATCTCGCGTTGCGCGACGACCGGAGCACGATCACCCTGACCTGGGTCGATCCGGCGGACGGGCTGGTGCCGTTCATGGTGGCCGGTGGGCGGGCCGGTCAGTCGCTGGGGGTGATGGCCACCGTGGGCCCTGGCGAGACCAGTTATACCGTGAACGGGCTGAACTCCCGAGTGGACTACTGCTTCACCGTTCTCGCCGTCTACGGCACCGACCAGTTCGCCACCTCCAGCCAGGTGTGTACCAGCCGGGAGGGTTGACAACCCGACCGACATCGGCTCACCGTCGCGGCCCGACAGTGGTGGGAGGACACGCCGACGACACGCCACGCAGGGTGTCCACAGGCGGACAATGCGGGTTCCCGGCGTCCATAGCGTGACCATATGATGGCTCCCGGCTCAGGGGAGGGGTTGCCGTACGGGGGCGCCGCCTGCCAGGACGACACGGGAGGCGCCAACTGTGGCGAGCATGGACGAGGTCGTTCCGACCCGCACGACCCGGTCCCGATCCCGGCTGCGGGGTGGTCTGGTCACCGTGGCGACGGTGCTGGCGCTGCTGGCAGCGATGGGTCTGACCGTGCTCGGTCTCGGCTCGGCGGACAACGCGGTGGCCAACTACGACGCGAGTTCGTGGCTGTGGAGTGCGGCGCGCAGCGAACTGGCCCGGGTCAACGGGGTGACCGCCCGGGTGGACACCCGGGTGGAGGTGCCCGCGGCGCGACGGCATCCGATGCAGGTGGTGCAGACGGATCGGATGTTGGTGCTGCGTGACCTGCACAGTGGTCAGATCAGCGCGTTGGACCTGGCCACGCTGCAGATCACCGCGACCACGCCGACCACGCCCGGGTTGGGTGTCAGTGTGGCGCTGCACGAGGATGCGGCGTTCGTGGTGGACGCGGTGCAGGGTGTGGTGCGGCAGTTGGATCCCCGGTCGCTGACGCCGGTGGGTGAGCCGGTGCGGTACCCGCCGGGGATCACCGGTGGCACGTTCGACGGCAAGGGTCGGTTGTGGATCGCGGTACCGGCCGAGGGCACGGTCTCGGCGATCACCGCCGCCCGGTTGCCGGCGTCGGGGGCACCGGATGCGCCGGTGTCGCCGAGCAGGGTCGAGACCCATGACGTGGCGGAGCCCAGTCACGAGTTGATGGTTTCCACGCTTGATGACGGTGTGGCGGTGCTGGACCGTACGGCCGGGGCGCTGGTGACGGTGGTGCGGGGCGAGACACGTCGTACGGTGCTGGGTGAGCAGTTGACCGGGCCGGGCACGGTGCCGGTGCGTACCAGCGGGCCGGTGGTGCCGGTGACGGTGGCCGGGCAGCGGCAGGTGCACGCGGTGACCGACGGCGAGGTGCGGTCGTTCACGGTGCCGGGTGAGGGTGACCGGCTGGGCGCTGCGGTGGCCTGGGCGGGTCGGATCTACTGTGCCGACGACGCGGCGGGTGTGGTGTACGCGTTCGACGCGGCGGGCCAGTTGGTGGACACCATCCGGGGCCGTTGGGGTGGGCCGTTGGAGTTGGAGGTGCGGGAGAACCATCTGTTCATCAACGCACCGGACGCGGCGACCGCCCGGGTGGTGAACGATCGGCACGAGGTGCGTGAGGTCGACAAGTACGCCAACGACGTGCTCGGTGGTGATCCGCCGGAGGAGCCGCCACCGCCGCCGCCTCCCCCGCCGCGCAAGCCGCAGGTGAGTAAGCCGGGTGCGCCGCGCAGTGTGACCGCGTCGGCCGGTGACGCGCAGGCGCGGGTGAGTTGGCGTCCGGCGGCGGCCAACGGCGCGGAGATCGTCCGCTATGTGGTGGAGGGTGCCGGGCAGCGCCTGGAGGTGGGGGCGAACCAGCGGTCGGTGCAGGTCAAGGAGTTGACCAACGGGGAGACGTACACCTTCTCCGTGCACGCGGTGAACGCCAAGGGTGCGGGACCGGCGCGCAAGAGCAATCCGGTGACCCCGACGGCGGAGGTGCCGGACGCGCCGGCCAGTGTCTCGGCGCAGGCCCGGCCGGACGGCACGGTGGTGGTGACCTGGCCTGAGGCGAACGGGCAGGGCAACACAATCGCCCGGTACGCGGTGACGGCCACGTCGGCGGGGACGAATGCCCCGGCCGGTGAGTCGGAGGGCACCGAGTTGGTGATCGCCGCCGGTGAGTTGGAGTACGGCACGCAGTACGCGTTCACGGTGGTGGCGGTCAACGACAAGGGTGCGTCGTCGGAGTCGTCGCCGGTCAGCGACACGGTGGTGCCGTTCACGGTGCCCGGTGCGCCGGTGGAGTTGACCGCGGGCACGGTGGCGGATCGGCCGGGCACGGTGTCGGTGCAGTGGGCCCCGGCCGAGGCCAACGGCCGCCCGATCTCCGGGTACGTGGTGGAGGTGGGCGAGCAGCGCAGCGAGGTCACCGACACCCGCACGACGGTGGGTGGCCTGGGTGACGGGCAGAACGTGACGGTGCGGGTCCGGGCGGTCAACGAGGCCGGTGAGGGTCCGGAGGCGACGACGACGGCGCGGACGGTGGCGCCGCCCCGGGTGACGGTGACCGGTTCGTCGGCGACCTCGACGTCGGCGACTGTGGCGTTCACCGTGGACGCCGGCGGTGGGCAGGCGACGTGCACGCTGTCCCGGTCGGGTCAGCCGGCCACCAGCGGCCCGTGTTCCAGCATCACCATGGGTGGGTTGACGCCGGGCACCGGTTACACGTTCACGGTGACGGCCACCAACGCCGCCGGTTCGGGTACGGCGACCCGGGCTCAGGAGACCGACGCGCTGTACGGCATCGCCACCTGTGTCAACGGCGACGAGCCGGAGCAGCGCACCTACTGCGACCGGGATCGCGACGGCCGCAACGGCAACGAGATCTTCTCGGTGCCCCGGCAGGACAACGACCGGCAGGTCGGCTGGGCCAAGCCCGGCACCCGGCTGAAGGCGCTGTGCAAGGTCCGCGGCGAGGAGGTGTACGCGTACGTCTACAACAACGGCAAGCGCAGCACCTGGTGGGTGCGGGTCGAGTACAGCGGTCGCAACTACATCCCGTGGGTCTGGTTGAACCTGGAGGACGGCGACAACATCAACGTCCTGCCCACCTGCTGATCCACCCCAGGCAAGGAGCACCACCGTGAACAGCCAGGAACCCCTCAGCCACCAGGAGGTGCAGGGCTTCGCCGCCCTGGCCGCCCGGCTGGCGGAGAACGTCAACGCGGTGGTGCTCGGTAAGCCGCAGGTGGTCCGGCTGGCGTTGACGGCGCTGTTCGCCCAGGGGCACGTGCTGCTCGAAGACGTGCCGGGGGTGGGTAAGACGACCCTGGCGCGGGCGATCGCGGCGACGGTGAAGGGGCAGTGGCGGCGTATCCAGTTCACGCCGGACCTGCTGCCGTCGGACGTGTCCGGGGTGACGATCTTCAACCAGGCCACCCGGGGGTTCGAGTTCCATCCGGGTCCGGTGTTCGCCAACATCGTCATCGCCGACGAGATCAACCGGGCGTCGCCGAAGACGCAGTCGGCGCTGCTGGAGGTGATGGAGGAACGCACGGTCACGGTGGACGGCGTACGCCATCCGGTGCCGCAGCCGTTCCTGGTGGTGGCGACGCAGAACCCGGTGGAGATGGACGGCACCTACCGGCTGCCGGAGGCGCAGCTGGACCGGTTCCTGGTCAAGCTCTCCGTCGGCTACCCCGACGAGGCGGTGGAGGTGGAGGTGCTGCGCGGGGCCACGGTGCGCTCCCCCGAGGCGTTGGCCGCGATCACCGACACCACCACGATCGGGGAGATGGTCCGGATGGCCCGCCGGGTGCACATCGCCGAGCCGCTGTACACGTACGCGGTGCGGCTGGCCGCGGCGACCCGTACCCATCCGCAGGTGCGGGTCGGGGTCAGCCCGCGTGGGGTGATCGCGTTGACCCGGGCGGCGTGCGCGTACGCGCTTATCGACGGCCGGGGTTGGATCATGCCGGAGGATCTCAAGACCCTCGCCGAGCCGGTCTTCGCCCACCGGCTGCTGCTCACTCCGGACGCCCAGGTGCGTGGCGTGACCGCCGGTGACGTGTTGCGTCAGGCCGTCGCGTCGGTGCCGGTGCCGCTGCCGTCGGGGCAGCCGGCGCCGGCGCAGCCCTGATCGCGAGGAGCGGCGTGGGGATCACCGCCCGGGGTACCGGTCTGCTCGTCGCCGCGGTGCTGCTGTTCGGCGCCGGGTTCCGGTTCGGGTACCCGGAGTTGACGGTGCTCGGCGCGGCGGCCGGCGTCGCCGTGGCGGTCGCGGTGCTGAGCGCGGCGTGGCGACCCCGGTTGCAGGTGCGCCGGCAGGCGGACCCGGACCGGGTGGCGCGGGGTGAGCCGGCGGCGATGACGTTGACCGTTCGCAACGTGGGTCGGTTGCGGTCGGCGAGTCTGCTCGCCGCCGACCGGTGCGGCGACCAGGTGGTGCCGGTGCCGGTGCTGCGACTGCGCCCGGGGGCCGACACCACCGTCGGTTACGAGGTGCCGACCGCCCGGCGGGGCGTGGTGCCGGTGGGTCCGCTGCGGGTGACCCGCCGCGATCCCCTCGGCCTGGTCGTGGTGGCCCGCAGCTACGGCGACAGCGTGCCGGTGTGGGTGCACCCGAAGATCCATCCGTTGCGTGCGGTGCCCACCGGCGCGGGCCGCAGTCTCGACGGCCGGGTCGACGCCGTACCGCACGGCTCGATCACCTTCGACTCGTTGCGGGAGTACGTCGTCGGTGACGAGTTGCGGCGGGTGCACTGGCGTACCAGTGCCCGGGTCGGTGAGCTGATGGTGCGGGAGAACGTGGACACCAGCCTGCCCCGGATCGTGGTGCTGCTGGACAACCGGTTGGCGGCGCATCCGCAGCGGGTGCGTGGGGTGGCCGAGTCGTTCGAGGCGGCATGTGAGGCGGCGGCCTCGGTGGTCACCGCGGCGGTCCGCGAGGACCTGCCCGTGACGCTGCTCTTCGTCGCCGCGCCGGACGACCTCGCCGAGGCGAGCACCGCAGCGACTCACCACGGCCCGGCGGGCCTTGGCGGCACGGAAGCTCACGGGGCGGGCGCGGACGGGGCCGGCGACGGTGGACCGACCGGGCCGTTGGACCGGTTGGCGGCGGTGTCGCTGTCGGACGAGGGCACGCTGGAGGCTGCGGCGGCACGGCTGCGCCGCGACCGCCTCGGCGACACCCTGGTCGTACTCACCGGGCCCGGTGGGCGCGATGACCTGGGGCACGTCGGTGCGCTGCGCGGGGCGTACCCGTCGGTGGTGGTCGGGGTTTTCGGCGCGACGGAACCGACGCCGCCGGGTACGGGCGGTCTGCTCGTGGTGGACGCGGCCGACGGGGCCGCGTTCGCCGCCGAGTGGGACGGGGTGCGCCGGTGGTGAGGCTGCTGCGGGCGGTCCCGGTGCCGGCGGCGCTTGTCGGCATGGTCGTCCTGGCCGGGGTGACGCTGGACCGGGTGTACGCCGGATCGCTGCTGACCGCCCTGGTGGCCGGCGCGGCCCTCGGGTCGGTGCTGGTCAGCGTCGCGGCGCGGCGGCTGCCGTCGTGGCTGGTCGCGCCGGTGTCGGTGCTGGTGATGTTCGGTTGGACGGCGTGGTGCCTGCGGCTGACCGCGGATCGGGCCGGTCTGCCGGGCGGGTTCGCCCAGGTGGCCGCCGACGCCGCCGGCAACGGCATCCCCCGGCTGCTGACCGCGATGATCCCGGTGGAGCCGACCCCGGACACCGTCCTGGTGCCGCTGGTGGGTGCCTGGTTGGCCGGGCTGGCCGGCGCGGAGGTGGCCCTGCGCGCCGGGCGGGTGCTGCTGGGTTACCTCCCACCGGTGTTGCTCCACGTCGGCGCGGTGTACGTCGTCGGGCCCAACGCCGAACCGGCGATCGGCCCGACCGTGGCGCTTGTGGTGCTGGCGGGGCTCGGCCTGGCCGCCTCGGCCCGGCGCGGCGACGACCCGCTCGACACGCTGGCCCCGACGGTGCGCTCACGGGTACGGGCCCGGCTGGCGGTCGCCTCCGCCGCCGGTACGGCGGTGGTGGTCGCGGCGGCGACGCTGCTCGGCCCGGCGGTGGCCGCGCTGGTGGAGGTACGACCGGTGGACCCGCGCCGGTACGTCGAGCCGCCACAGGTCGAGACGCTGGACGAGAACCCGCTGATCCGGATCTCCGGCTGGGCGCTGCGCCCCGACCAGCAACTGTTCCAGGTGCGCACCGAGGCCGGTGGCGGCAACCGGATCCGGTTGGCGGTGCTCAGCGACTACGACGGGGTGACCTGGCGGGTCGGTGCCACCTACCGCAACGCCGGCCGGATCCTGCCGACAGTGGAACCGGCGACGCACGCCACCGTGGAGACGGTCCGGCAGGAGATCACCGTCGACGAGCTGAGTGGACGGTTGTTGCCGGCGGTGGCCACACCACGCGAGGTTACCGGCGCCCGGGTGGCGTACGACCCGGGCACCGGCACCCTGATCCGGCCCGACGGGCTCAGTCCCGGCCTGCGCTACACGGTGATCTCCGCCCGGGAACGTCCGGACGCGAACCTGCTGGCCACCGCGAACACCCCGGCCGGGGACGAGGTGGCCCGGGTACTGCACGTGCCGGACGGGGCGCCCGACCAGTTGCGCCGGCTCGCCGCCCAACTGGCCGAGGAGAACGGCGCCCCGTACGCCCGGGCGGCGGCGATCGAGCAGTGGCTGGCCGAGCACTACCGGTTGGTCGCCGACGCGCCCAGCGGCCACGCGTACCCGAATCTGGCGTTCTTCCTGTTCGGGCCGCGTAACGGTGGTGGGCAGCGGGGCACCTCCGAACAGTTCGCGGCCTCGTTCGCGGTGCTGGGCCGGTTGGCCGGGTTACCGACGCGGGTGGTGGTCGGGTTCGCCGCGCCGGGCGACGGGCCGGTGCGCGCCGGCGACGCGTACGCCTGGCCGGAGGTGCTCTTCGACGGGGTGGGCTGGGTACCGTTCGACCCGCTGCCCCGCCCGGACGACGAGCCACGACCGGTGGAGGAGGACTTCCGGCCGCAGCCGGAGAAGCCACCGCCGTCGGAGCAGCCGGAGCCGACCGTGGAGCCGACCGCGTCGGCTGCGCCCCCGGCCGCCGCCGAGGGCGGTGACGATCATGCCGGGTTGTCCACGCCGGTGCTGGCCGCCGGTGCCGCCGCCGGTCTTCTGCTGCTGGTCGTGGCGGCGCTGGCCACCCTGGCCGGCCTGCGCCGGGCGCTGACCCGCAACCGGCTGCACCGAGGTCCGGCCGACCAGCGGGTCGCCGGTGCCTGGCGGGAACTGACCGACGCGCTGCGGCTGGCCGGGCGACCGGTCCCCGCCGACCTGTCCGCCACCGAGGTCGCCGCCGCGGCTCGCCGGGCCCTGCCCGCCGCGTCGCCAACCGCCCCGTTGCCGGCCGCCGCGTCGCAGGCCGCCCCGTCGCAGGCCGCCTCGTCGCCGGGTGCCGCCTCGCAGGTCGCCGTGTCGCAGGGCGCTGGCGCGGGACCGGCCGAGGATCGGTCGGTGGCCGCGTGCCGGGCGGTGGACGACCTGGCCCGGCTGGTCAACCAGGTCGGGTTCGCCCCCGGCCAGGTGACCGACGCACAGGCCGACATCGCCGCCGACGCGGCCACCCGCTACACGGGCGCGCTGCGCGCCGCCCGGTCCCGGTGGCGGCGGCTGCTCTGGTCGGTGCATCCAGGGCCGCTGCGCTGGCGACGCTGAGGACGACCCGGTCAGCCGAGGCCGAGCCGGGCGATCATCGTGGTCAGGGCCGCCGTGTCCCCGGCAGCCAGTTCGGGAGTGGGCAGCAGCGCCAGTACGGGGACATCCACCCCGGCCTCGGCGTAGCGGCGGACCTTGGCCCGGCACTGCTCGGGTGAGCCGTGCACGATCAGCGCGTCCACCACCTCGTCCGGCACGGCGGCGAGCGCGCCCCGCCGGTCGCCGGCCGCCCAGGCCTGCCACATCGGCGACAGCGCCTCCTGGCGGCCGAGCCACCTGTGGAATTCCGCGTACGCGGGCACCGTCAGATAGCTGGTGATCATGCGGCGGCCCAGGGTGCGGGCGTACCCGGCGTCCTCGGTGGGGCAGACGAAGATCCGGGCGACCACCTCGAACTGCGGGCGGCGTTCGCCGAGTTCCGCCACGGCGCGAGGTACGTCGGTGGCGGCGAGCCAGTTCAGGATGACCCCGTCGGCTTCGGCGGCGGCCAACCGCAGCATGCCCGGCCGCAGCGCGCCCAGCAGCAACGGCGGCGGTACGGCCGGCGGACGTTGCAGGCTGAACCGCCGCACGGCGAAGGTGTCGAAGGCCCCGTCGACGGTCTCCCCCCGCAACGCCGCCCGCAGGAACCGCAGCACGTCACGGGTACGCCGAAACGGCTCGGTGAACTCGACCGCGTTCCAGTCGGACACCACCACCGGCGACGACGCGCCGATGCCCAGGGCGAACCGGCCCGGCGCGACGTCGGCGAGCGCGGCGGCACTCATCGCCAGCAGGCCCGGCCCGCGGGTGAACACCGGCGTGACCGCGGTACCCAGCCGCATCCCGGGCTGCCAGACGGCGGCCAGCGTCAGTGGTGTGAAGGCGTCGACACCGTTGACCTCGGAGGACCACAGGTCGGTGAACCCGGCATCGGCAAGAGCCTCGTACACGGCGGCATGGTCGGCCAGCGCGACCCCGTCCAACGGCACCGTCATCGCCCATCGCGTCGTCATCGATCGATGGTGCCCGTACCCGGTCTCCCAGGCAAGATCCCCCTCGGCCACCCGGTCGACCGGCTGCCCTCGCCGAAGCGGCAATCCGGCCGTGACCAGCGCTAACCTTGCCGACGTGACCTTCTCGCTCGTCGCCCGCTCCGCCGACGGCCACCTGCACGGTGTCGCCGTGGCCAGCCGCTTCCTGGCCGCCGGCGCGCTCGTACCGGCAGCCGAGGCGCAGGTCGGCGCGATCGCCACCCAGGCACACGTGAACCTGGCCTACCGGCCCCAGGGGCTCGCCCTGCTGCGTACCGGGGTGACGGCGGCGGGTGTGGTCGCCGGTCTGGTCGCCGCCGACCCGGAACGCGACCACCGCCAGCTCGGTGTGGTCGCCGCCACCGGCCCCGGCGCCACGTACACCGGGGAGCACTGCCGGGACTGGGCGGGCGGCCAGGCGGGCGACGGCTGGGCCGCGCAGGGCAACATCCTCACCGGCCCCGAGGTGATCGACGCGCTGCGTGACACCTGGCTGGCCCGTACCGATCTGCCGTTCGCGCAGCGGCTGCTCGCTGCGCTGCGCGCCGGGCAGGAGGCCGGCGGCGACCGGCGTGGCCAGCAGAGCGCCGGGCTCGTCGTGGTCCGTCGCGGCGGAGGGTACGGCGGCACCGGCGACCTCATGATCGATCTGCGGGTCGACGACCACCCCGATCCGATCACCGAGCTCGACCGGCTGCTGGCCGTGCACACCCTCATGTTCAGCCGCCCCGACCCGGCCACCCTGCTCGACCTGACCGGCGCGGTGGCCGCCGAGGTGGCCGGTCTGCTCACCGCCCTCGGCCACCCCGCGGACCCGGCCGATCCGGAGGACGCGCTTGTCGAGTGGGCCGGCCTGGAGAACCTGGAGGAGCGGCTGGCCCCCAGCCGCATCGACCCGGTGGTGCTGGCCCGGCTGCGGGCCGCCCTCCCCCAGGTACCCGCACCCCGAGGTGCGGCCTCAACGGATCGCGACCCGGCCGTCAGCGCGGGCAGAGACTCCGCGGCCCCGGTAGGCAGCGACCCTGAGTCGGCACGGTAACGCGCCCCACCCGACCCGGCCGGTCCACTCGACGCAGCCAGACCAGTCGACGCAGCCAGACCAGTCGACGCAGCCAGCCCGCTCGACGGGGCCTGTCCGTTCGGTGGGGATCAGCGGCCGAAGGCGAGCAGCGGCAGGCCGACGCGGGCGAGGGCTGCCTGTTCGGCAGGACTGCACGGTGTGCGCCCGGTCACCTTGGTGATCAGGGTCAGCCGGTCCCAGCCCAGCTCCGCCGGCAGGCGGCGGCCCGCAGTGAGCAGGTCGGTGATGACCCGGCTGGCGGCCGTGGTCAGCCACGGCGGACGGTCCAGCGCCGCGGCCAGGTCCAGGCCGTGCACCCCGACCTCGACCACCCGGGTACGCAGGAACTCCGTCACCGTCATCGCATCGCCGTGTCGGGTGCGTACCACCCGGTCCGGTGGACACGCCTCGACGGCCGCGAGGGCAGCGCGCCAGGCCCGGTCGAAGTCCTCACCCGATCCGACCCCTCGGCGCGCACCCTCCGAGCCGAACCTCTCCTCACCACTCTCGGCCCGCCCGTCCCCCACCCGAGCCTCCTCGACCCGATCCGCCTCGGCACGAGCCGACGCGATGCGAGCCTCCTCGGCACGAGCCGACTCGACCCGATCCGCCTCGGCGCGGGCCGACTCGATGCGGGCGGCGTCGACCTCGGGGGTGAACTTGGCGGCACCGAAGTAGCCGGCGGCGTCGACCAGGGCACCGGTCGGTGCCGGTGCGGCCAGCATGTCGATCAGCCGGCCCGCACCGGTGCGAACATGTGCCAGCAGTTCGGCCACCGTCCACGGCACGCAGCCGGTCGGCCGAGCCAGGTCCCTCGGATCGAGGGCCGCCAGCACCTCACCAAGCCGCAGGCACTCCGCACGGAAAGCCGCCCGAACGAGATCGACGTCCCCCACGCACTCCCCCACCTCGGACCCCCCTACCTCCGACGGCCCCCGCTCGGGCAGCTCGGCCCCGGAGCCAACTCCCGCCACCGACCGACGATTCATGATCGTGCTCGATCCCGGATCGAGTGGCCTCGTTCTCACGCTCAACCCACTCGATCCTGGATCGAGCACGATCTTGCGGGCAAGTCCGGACGCGGTGGTGTTGTGGCACAGGTGAGGGTGGTCAGCCCTTGTGGCGGGGGACGATGCGGTGCACTGCGGAGAGGGCCAGCGCCATGACCACCCCCATCGTTCCGGCGATGCCGGCGGCGCTGCCGGCGTACCCGACGAACAGGGGGTGGCGGGGCAACTCGGCCGGCGCGGTGGTGCGCTGCCCCACCAGCCAGGACAGTGCCAGCGCGCAGCCCGCGATCGCCAGGAGTCCACCGAGGCCGAGCAGCAGCGCGACGCCCCGGTGCGCGTCGGCCGAGGAGACCTTTGCCTGTTCCCGCTGGGTGATCAGCAGCAACAGGCCGGCCAGCGCCGCCCACACGCCGACCACGAGGAACGCGGCCACCGCGTCGCTGGGACGGTGCCAGCCCGCCGAGAGGGTCGCCACCCCGGCGACGGCGGCGTAGGCGGCACCGACCACGGCGGCGAAGGCCCGGCCCTTGGGTGGCAGGACGAGCACCAGCGCCACCGCCACCGAGGCGGCGACGGTGGTGTGTCCGCTGGGCAGGCTGTTGCCCACGTACGCCCGTTCCGGGTCGATGCCGTAGTCGGGCCGGGCCAGGCCGTACTTGAGCAGTTGGGTGGTGACGTTGGCGCCGGCGATCAGCAGGGTGGCCGCCACCGCCAGGGCCACCCGGCCCCGGATCAACGCGATGAACCCGATCGTCACGGTGGCTGCCAGCAGCGACACCACGGACATCGCGTTGAGGATCCGGTCCACCGGATCCTCGATGTGGTCACGGCCGATCCGGTTGCCGGTCAATGCCACCGTGTCGATCCATTGGCCGACGTCGGTGTAGAGGGCGAATCGCCAGACGACGATGAAGGCCGCCGTCTGGACAAGGGCCAGCAAGACCAACCAGACCGCAGTCCCACCCCTCGGCGTCACGCGCACCCGGACAACTTAGCCGCCGTCGCCCGGCGGTCTGCCAGTGGCCCGCCGACCGCGCCGGCACCGGCGTCAGGCGCAGCTGAGCAGGGGCAACGCTGGGCGGCACGGCGGTCGGCCGGAGATGTTGTGTGGCTTCGGGCCGACGGCGAGAAGGGGTGTGGCCGCAACAGCAAAAGGGAGAGGCCGCCACGGGGGGAGCGGCCTCTCCGGTGATGTACGTTACTCCGTCCTCGGCGGTGTTGTTATCCCGAGGCGGTCACTTTTTTTCACGATCTGCGTGGTGTCACTGTCGAATCGGGGGGCGGTGGGGTGGGTCGGCTTCTCCGCTGCGTCGGCCAGAGGGCCGACCCACCCCGGCCTGACCGTGGGTGTCAGGCCGCCGGCCGGTCCTGCCTCTACCCCCGAGGCCCGGCCGGAGCCTCCGGGTGGGTCACCGCCCACCCGGAGGACGTCGTTCAGCCGTTGGGGAACAGCTTCCCGTAGTCGGCGTACGCCATCGCGACGTCCGCCTGGGCCCAGAACCGGTGGTAGCGGAACTCCGGCTCCGGCCCACCGTCGAGGTACGCCTGGACCTTCGGCCACGCCGGGTCGTTCTTGTAGAACGACCGGATGTCGACGAAGCTCTTGCCCGGGGCGATCACGTCACCGTTGGGCATGCGGCCGGTCCAGCCCTGCGGGATGTACAGGCCCTGCCCGGTGGAGGCGTCGTAGACGTCGTCGAAGCGCCGGTAGTCGCCACGCTTCTCCACCGTCGACACACCCTGCGCGTCGCTCTCGCCGTGCAGCGCGTCGAGCAGGCCCTTGGCGGTGTTCTTCGCCGCCACGTTGCCCGACTTGGCCGCGTAGGCGATCAGCGTACGGGCGTAGGAGGCGGCGATGCCGACGTCCTGACCCTTGGCGATCACCTCGACGTGCAGGTTGGTGTTCGGCTGCGGGTTGGTCGGGTTCCAGTTGTTGGGCTGGCCGGTCCACTTCAGATCGGCCGGGATGGACCAGTCCTCGCCCAGGGTGGTGTTGGCGATGGCCCACGGCACCCACTTGTCGAGCAGGGCCTTGGCGCGGGCGTCACCGCTGACCAGGTACAGCTCGGCGATGCGCTGCATCGACCAGGCCTGCATGCCGAACCACTGGTTCGACGGCGGGTCGTTGTAGACCGGGTCCTCGTCGTAGAACATGCCGTAGAAGGTGGCGGTGCCGGCCGGCGGCGTGCCGTAGTGCCCGCCCCAGCTGTTGGTCGCGCCACCGGCGATGCCACCCTCGGCCGACTGGAGCCAGGTGTAGAGCTCCAGCTGCCGGGTGAGGCTGTTGTTCCAGTCCGCCGCCGCGGTCGACGAGCGCGGCTTGAGCTCGTTGACGTTGGTCAGCGCCCAGGCCGCGAACGGGTTCTGGTAGCCGAAGTGGCTGTGGCTGGAACCGATCCGCCACGACCAGTTCTGGCTGGTCTCGTACGCGCCGCCCCAGGCGTAGTACCAGGAGAGCAGGTAGTGGGCGGACTCGCGGTTGTTACCGGCCGGGCACTGGGTGGCCCCGACGCAGTTACCGATGCGCTTGAAGTACTTGTCGAACAGCGCGTACCGCAGGTAGTCACCCATCTTGGCGGCCTTGGTCACGGTCGCCGCCACGTCGGCCTGCTTGTTCTGCTCCTTGGCCCAGGTCAGCGCCCAGTAGGCGGCCTGCACGGCGCGGGCGTCGGCGTCCGGGGCGTTGGTGTACTTCCACTGCTTGGCCGGGGTGCCGGACTCCTTGATGAACAGGTCGAGGTAGCCGCTCGGCCCGCCGTGGGCGAAGGTGTCGCAGGAGGGGTGCGGCACGGTCTCCCACACCGACTCCTGGGTGCCCCGCTGGAAGGTGTTGATGTACGCGGGACGGGTGGTGCCGTTGCCGCAGCGGCCGAAGCCGTAGACGTTGTCCACGTCCAGCAGCCAGTGCATGCCGTAGATGCTGCCGGTGCCGTAGGTCTGCTGCAGTTCCGCGCGCAGCGGGTCCTTGCCGACCGGCACGTTCGCGTCCAGCTGCGACGGGTACTGGTTGGGCAGGTCGTTCTCGGCGGCGTAGGTGGCGTCACCGGCGGAACCGGCGGTCGGCTGGTCGGCCGTGGACGGGATGATGTAGGTCTCCATCACCGTCCAGGCGTTGTTGAACGGCGCCCAGTTCTGAGTGACCCGACCGTAGTACGCCTCCAGCCACAGCCAGAAGCTGAACGCCTCGGAGGTGGTCTGGTGGCCGTGGTCGGGCGCCTCGACGATCAGCGTCTCGATCGAGTGGTACGGCACGCCCTCCGGGCTGAAGTAGCCCGAGTTCTTGATCTTGTTGTACTGGGTGAGGAAGCGCTGCACGTACTCGCCGTCGCCGCCCGGCACGTCGTTGTCGATCTCGGTGACGGTGACCGTCGCCGGCGTGTGGCCGGTGGCCGAGGCGGTGATCGTCGCGGTGCCACCGACGGTGTCGGCGTCCTCGGCGGCCTGGACGGTCACGTCGACGCCATTGTTCCAGTTGCTGGTGGTAAGCGTCAGCGGCGTCGACGGGACGGTGATGTCGGTGTCACCGGTGCGGGTCAGGCTCACCGAGACGTTAGCCGACGGCGCGCGGCTGAGCTTGATGTTGAACGTGGAGCTGCCGCCCTCGGGCACGGTCAGCGCGGTCGGGGTGGCCACCACCGCCGGCGCGGTGGACGCGGTGACGCTGAACGACCGCTCGGCGATCGCCGACAGCCCGCTGTTGTCGTAGGCCCGGGCCTGCACCGTGTAGTCACCGGCCGGCAGGCTCTCCAGGGTGTACGCGTACGGCGCGGTGGTGTCGGTGTTGACCAGCAGGCCGTTGCGGTAGAACTCGACGCGGGCGATGGTGCCGTCCGGGTCGCTCGCGGTGGCGGTCAGCGGCACGGTCGCCGGGGCGGTGAACGGGCCGGCGGGGACCGACAGGCTCACCGTCGGAGGCTGCTGGGCGACGCCACCGCAGGTGACCCCGTTGACGGAGAACGAGGTCGGCTTCGGGTTGCTGCCGGTGTACGAGCCGTTGAAGCCGATGGTGGTGCTGGCGCCGGTGGCCATGCTGCCGTTCCACGCCTCGTTGACGGCGGTGACCTCGTTGCCGCTCTGGCTCCACCGGGCCGACCAGCCGTTGGTGACCCGCTGGTTGCCGGGGAAGGCGAACCGCAACGTCCAGCCGTTGACCGGGTCGCCGAGGTTCTTGAGGACGATGTTGGCGGTGAAGCCGTTGCTCCAGTCATTGGTCTCATAGACCACGTCGCAGGCCGGTGCGGCCTGCGCGGCGCCGGCGGGTACGGTCACCCCGCCGATCGCCAGTGCCGCGGCGGCGAGCCACGCCAGGCGGCGACGTCTTGCCAGATTTCTCATCTGCGCGGTGTCTCCTCGAACCAGGCCGGGTGCGGTGCCGCCCCGGCGGGACGCCTCGCAGACGACAGGACGCGAGACGCCGGTGGATGGTGGTGGGCCGGCCGACGGGCCGGAACGCAGCAGGTCGTCGTCAGACACCCACTGCGATCAGGGCGCCGTACCGGATACACCGGAAGCCCTCGGCGGCCCCACGCTCACGCATACCTGGCTCCACGTGGTCGATCGACAGTGTGCCATGGAAGCGCTCCCAGCACCAGAGATCATACTTCCGGAAGCACTCGGTTGTTTCGATCTTATTTTGGGGCTTTCACAAAGCCGTGACGGGCGTTACAGTCGCAAACAACGTCGATGGGAGCGCTTCCATCGACGGAGCTCCAAGCATTGGATTACCCGGCGCTGTGCCCACAGCAACGGGTACTAAGACCGCAGGCCGACGGCGGGCCAGCCCGGACACCGCCGTCAGCCGTCACCCCACCACAGTGAGGGGAGGTGGATCCTCAAGCCACTCGCGTGGCCCGGCTCCCGCGCGACACGCACGACTGGGACGCCAATCCGCACGTGCGTGTACCGCAACACAGTGGGGACGGGGGTTGCCCTCCCCCGTCCCCACACTAAACCCCCGTTAACGATGGGAAAAGAGGCCGACGGGTCAGACGCGCATCACCCGCGCGCCCCGCACGGCAGTATGCCCCGCCCGCCGACCGTGCGCTGCCCCGCCGACCACATCCGGGAGCACGCCGCCGGTCCGCCCGCGGAACTCGGCGCACCCCGGTCCCGCCACACCCGACGCCCGACCGGCTGACCGCCAGAACCCCCCACCTTTGTCTCCGCCGCCATCGCGGTCGTCCGTGATCTACGACGATCATGCGCCAGCGGCGGCCGCCCACCCTTTACGCTTTATTGGGAGCGCTCCCGAGGGGCGCGGCGGCCACCCCACCCACGAGGAGAACCCATGTCGATGCTCACCAGGCGCCACCTGCTGCGCCGCGCGGCGCTGTCGGCCACCGCCGTGACGCCGGCCGGCGCCGCACTGGGCGCGGTCACCACCGCAGCCGGCGCCACCGCCCTCGCCGGTTGCCAGACCGGCGAGGATGCCGCACCCACCGAGCCGACCGCCAGCTCCGCCGCCCGGTTGCAGTTCCCGGTGAACTTCGGCTGGGGCGCAGCCACCTCGGCGTACCAGATCGAAGGCGCCGCCAAGGAAGACGGCCGGGGCGAGTCGGTCTGGGACACCTTCAGCCACACGCCGGGGCGCATCCGCAACGGCGACACCGGTGACGTCGCCGCCGACCACTACCACCGCTACGCCGAAGACCTCGATCTGATGCGCGACCTGGGGCTGCGCAGCTACCGGTTCTCCATCTCCTGGCCGCGCATCCAGCCCGACGGCACCGGCGCCGCCAACCAGCGGGGCATCGACTTCTACCGTCGCCTGGTCGACGGGCTGCACGAGCGTGGCATCTCCCCGATGGCCACCCTGTTCCACTGGGACCTGCCGCAGACGCTGCAGGACGCCGGCGGCTGGGAATCCCGCGACGTGGCGTACCGCTTCGCCGACTACGCGGCGACCGTGTTCGAGGCGCTCGGCGACCGGGTGCCCGTCTGGCTCACCATCAACGAGCCCAAGACCGTCGTGCAGAACGGCTACCTGTACGGCCACCACGCCCCCGGCCGGCAGGACCCGGACGCCGCCTACCTCGTCGCCCACCATCTGCAACTCGCCCACGGCCTCGCGGTGCAGGCGCTGCGCGCCGACGGCGGCACCGGCCGCATCGGGCCGGCCTTCAACCTGCACCCCTGCTACCCCGCCGACGACTCGCCCGCCGCCGCCGAGGCCACCCGGCTGTACGACGGCTACGAGAACCGCCTCTACCTCGACTCCGCTCTCAAGGGCAGCTACCCGGAGGATGTCCTGGCCGACCTCGGGCCGACCAGTCGGATGGTCCGGGGCATCCGCGACGGCGACCTGGAGATCATTTCCTCCCCCGTCGACGTGCTCGCGGTGCAGTACTACACCCCGATCTACGTCACCGCCAACGGCGGCACGATGCGCCGCTGGCCCACCTCCGAGGCGAGCTGGCAGCAGATCTACCCGGACGGGATGTACGACATCCTGACCCGGGTCACCCGCGACTACGGCCCGATCCCGCTCACCGTCACCGAGAACGGGCTGCCCACCCCCGACGTCCTCGCCGCCGACGGCACCGTCGAGGACACCGGCCGGGTCACCTTCCTGCGCGACCACCTGGCCGCCGCCCACCGCGCCGTCACCGACGGTGTGCCCCTGGAGAGCTTCCACGTCTGGTCGCTGCTCGACAACTTCGAGTGGGCCGAGGGCTACGACCAGCGCTGGGGACTGATCTACATCGACTACCCCACCCAGCGGCGCGTGCTCAAGCGCAGCGCCCACTGGTACCGCCAGGTCATCGCCGACAACGCGGTGTGAGACCCGGGTGACGCGCAGGGCCGGCGGACGGATCAGAGCCGCCGGCCCTGCGCGTCCCAGGCGAGGATGCCGTCGAGCCGCTGCCCTGGGCGCAGCACCTGCGGATGGAACCAGAAGACCACCACGTCGGCGTCCTCGCTCCACCTGGCCAGCTCCGCATCCATCCGCTGCCCGCCGACCGAGCCGATGATCCGGGTGGCCGGTCCGACGAAGTACCCGAACGTGGGCACCGGATCGTCGGGGAGCAGCTGCGCCGACGGCTCGTACCCGAGCTCGTGGAAGCCGGGTCGGCGGTCGCTGCCCTCGACGTCGTTGACCAGGTAGTCCACGGTCAGCGCGCCGGTGACGGAACGCCGCCCGGCGACCAGGCCGATCGTCACCTCGGGCGCCCGGGGCACGTCGACGGCGACGAAGTAGAAGACCCGCTCGTCGCCGCCGTACCGGATGCCGGTGCTCAGGACCGTACCGATCGGCGGCCGTGCCGGTGGCGGCGTCGCCGCGCCGACGGTCGGCTCGGTGACCGTGGTGGCCGTCGACGAGGTGGCTGCGGGCTGTGCGCTGCGCTCGAACGGATCGGGTTGGCGGAGCACGGCCGCCACGCCGACGGCCACCACGATGACCGAGAGCAGGGCCGCGCCGCCCCGGACCACTCGTCGCCTGCGGCGCAGCCGACGCCCCTGCCGCATGATCGTGTCCACGTCGAACCGACCCCGGTCGTCCGGTTCGGTGGCCCGGATGGCCGCGCGGAGGCGATCTGTCTCGTTCATCGGTCCCCTCCCGGGGCGGTCGGCAGTTCGACAAGGTTCTGCCGCAGCTTCTCCAGGGCTCGGGAGGTGGTGCTCTTCACCGTGCCCAGGGAAACGTCGAGCTCGCGGGCGACCTGCTGTTCGGGCAGGTCGAACAGGTAGCGCAGCACGACGATCGCCCGTTGGCGGGCGGTGAGGGCGCCGAGGGCGATCTGCAGCCAGCGCCGGGCGGTGACCTCGTCGGCGACGTCACCGCGTCGCTGGTGCGGAACCTCGTCGACGGGGTACTCCCGGATCGGACGCCGCCAGTTGTCCACGATGTAATTGATCATCACTCGTCGGGTGTAGGCGTAGGGGTCGTCGCGGCGTACCCGCGACCAGGACGCATAGGTACGCACCAACGCGGTCTGCGCGGCGTCCTCGGCCTGGTGGTGGTCGCCGGTCATCAGGTACGCGGCGTGGGCCAACCGGCCGGAGGCCGCCTGGACAAACTCCACGAACTCGGCGTCACCCCTGGCCATCGTCACCTCTTGCCTGCCTCACGATGAGTCCTGACGAGCGAGGCCACCAAAAGGTTGAGCCGTCGGCGGATGAACTTTCCACCGATGCCTGTCGTCTTCCTCCCCGCCGCCCGACCCGGGCAGGCAGTGGAGGGAGAACCATGATGTCGTACGCCCCTCGGGTGCCCGCCGGTCGCGGCCGATCGTGGGCGTCACCGCTGGTCGCCGTGCTGCTGGCCGGCTGTGCCCCGGCGATGCCCGCGCCCGAAGCGCCGTTCGCGCCGGTCGTCACCGCGCCGCCGACCGGTCGACCGAGAGTGGCTGCCGCACCGCTCGCGTCCACGCCACCACCGGTCGTCAGTTACCCGGCCCAGGGCGCCAACCGCTGGGATGTCGCTCGCGGCGAGGCGACACCGGGGACCGGGCCGGGTCGGCTGCTGCGTTACCGGGTGGCGATCGAGCGGGGCATCGAGGGCATCGCGCTCACCGAGTTCGCCGCCGAGGTCAGCCGGATCCTCTCCGACCCGCAGGGCTGGAGCGCCGGTGGGCAGTGGCGACTGCGCCGGGTCGGCCCCGACCGTCGCCCTGACTTCACCATCTATCTGGCCACCCCGGTCACCCGGGACCTGCTGTGTCAGGACACTCCCGACGGCTACACCTCCTGCCGCAACGGTGACCGGGTGGTCGTCAACGTCGCCCGCTGGGTCAAGGGCGCACCCGGCTTCGGCACCGACGTCGACCACTACCGTCAGTACGTGGTCAACCACGAGGTCGGTCACCGTCTCGGCATGGGCCACGAACTGTGCCCGGGCCGTGGCCGACCGGCGCCGGTGATGCAGCAGCAGACCCTCGGCCTGCACGGCTGTACGCCCAACGGCCTGCCGTACCTCGACGGCCGCCGCTACTCCGGGCGGTCCGGGGCCTACGACGATCGGATCCCGCCGCGCGACCGGGGCCTGTCGGGCTGACCCGTCGACGGCCCGGGGTGGTGTCCGCCGGACGCGGGCTACGCCTAGGCTCGCGGGATGGATCGGAATCGACGATCGCTGGGCCGGCCGTTCTGGACGTTCTGGAGCGCGGCCGCGCTTGCCAACCTCGGTGACGGCATCCGGGTGGCCGCCTTCCCGTTGCTGGCCGCGGCGCTCACCGACAATCCGCTGGCGGTCGCCGCCGTTGCCGCCGCCCAGTTCCTGCCCTGGTTGGTGTCCGGCCTGCTCGCCGGCGCCCTCGCCGACCGCCGTGGGGCCCGCGGTCTGCTCACCGTCGCCGACACCGGTCGGGTCGTCGTGCTCGGCACGCTCGCCGCCGCGATCGCCCTGGGCTGGGCGAGCATCGCCCTCGTGGTGGCCGCCGCGTTCCTGCTCGGCGTCGGCGAGACCATCCGCGACACGGCTGCCCAGACCGCCGTACCCCGGCTCGTTCCGGACGCCCAGTTGGAGAAGGCGAACGGGCGGCTCGTCGCCGGTGAGATCGTCGGCAACGAGTTCGTCGGCCCCCCGGTGGGGGCACTGCTGTTCGTCGTCGGCGCCGCCATCCCGTTCGCCGTCAACGGCGCCACGCTCGCCCTGGCGGTGATGCTTGTGTTGTCCCTGCCGCTGACCCTGGCCCACCGGCCCGGCCACGACGACGACGCGCCGGTCGCCGACGGCGACGGTGTCCTGGCCGGCCTGCGCTGGCTGGTACGCCAACCGATGCTGCGGACCCTGGTGCTCGTCACCGCCGCCGTGGCCGCTGCCGACACCGCCTGGTTCGCGATCTTCGTGCTGTATGCCCGCGACGCCCTCGACCTCGGGGCGTTCGGCTTCGGACTGCTGCTGGCCACCGGGGCGGTCGGCGGTCTGCTCGGCTCGTTCACCGCCGACCGGCTGATCGCCCGGTTCCGCCACCGCACCGTACTCACCTGGTCGATGGCGGTCACCGCAGGCGTACCGGTGCTGCTGGCGGTCGTCGCCGACCGGACCGTGGCCGTGGTCGTGGTGGTCGCCACCAGCGCGGCGTTCGCCGTGCTCAACGTCGCCGCCCTGTCGGTACGGCAGCGGCTGGTGCCCGGCGGGTTGCTGGGTCGGGTCGTCGCCGCTGCCCGCCTGGTCACCTACAGCGCCACGGCACTGGGCGCGCTGGCCGGCGGCGCACTTGCCACCCGCGCCGGCCTGGGCGCGCCGTTCGTGTTCAGCGGCGCGGTCGCCGTCGCCGCCACCGCAGCATGGTGGCTCGCTTCCCGACCCGCCACGCCCGGTGCCCTCGGCCTGCGCTGACCGGACTCGGCCTCCCGACCCGCCACGCCCCGATGCCCTCGGCCCGCGCCGACCGGAGTGTTAAGAAGGGGCCCCGCTACTACCGGAGGCGTTAACAAGGTGCCCTTCCTTACCTCCGGGAACGGGTCAGCGGGGCAGGGCCTGCTGCAACTCGGCGCGCAGGGCCGGGGTCAGCATCTCCCCCGTCTGCTTCGCCAGCCGGGCCATCTCGTAGCCCACCACACCGATGTCGGCGTCCGCTGCGGCCAGGGTGGCCAGGATCGAGCCGTCGCGGATCTGCATCACCAGGAAGTAGCCACGGCCCATCTCGACCACGGTCTGCTTGACCACGTCACCGTCGAACATCTGGGCCGCGCCGGCGGTGATGCTCATCAGGCCCGAGGTCACCGCGGCGAGCTTGTCCGCGTGGTCGCGTGGCAGGTGATCGGAGATGGCGACCAGCAGTCCGTCGGAGGACACCACCACGGCGTGCGCCACACCGGGCACCCGTTCCGCGAACCCGCTGACCAGCCAGCTGAGGTCCCGGGCCTCCTGAGACAACGTTGTCACTTGGGTCCTCCTTCACTCCATGTCCCCGGCGGTGGCACGGGTATCTCGGTGGTCTCCTCGGCCTCGGCACGTCGCACACCGCTGTACAGCTTCGACAACATGCCGCCGACCGCCTCCGGGTCCGGGTCGTGCCGCGCCACCTGCTGCTGCCCGGGACGGGCCGGCTGGGTGACGCTGCGCAACTGGGCCATCGGAACCCGCACCGGCAGTCCGCGGTCGTTGGTGCCGCCGGTCACCGGCACCGACGGCGGTGCCGAACTGTCGGCGGTGGCCGGCGACGACGGCCCCTCCCGGGACCACCATCCGCTGCCCGTCGACGCCGGTGCGGCCGCCGGGGCGAGCACGTCCTCCGCGCGTACCGGCACGGGGTGAGCCTGTCGGGGCACGGTGGTCGGTCGCCGCCCGGCCACCGGCAACTCCATCGGCTGCCCGGCCACCGGCAGCTCCATCGGCTGTCCGGCGGTCACCGGCACCTGCGAGCGGGGCACCGGCAGCCCGCGCGGCGACGGTGCCGGGTCCAGACCCGGCGGCGGTGCGGCCGCCAGCAGCGCACCGGGCAGCCGGATCCGGGCCACCAGCCCGCCGATCCCGCCGTGCAACCGCACCTCGATGCCGTGCCGGGCCGCCAGGTGGCTGACCACGAACAGACCCATCCGCTCGACCGTCGCCACGTCCGCCGCCGGCGGCTCGGCCAGTACGGCGTTGGCCTCGGCCAGCGCGGTCGGGCTCATGCCCAGACCCTGGTCGGCGATCTCGATCGTCGCGCCGGAGCCCTCCGCGCGGGCCATCACCTGCACGACCGTGTCGGGGCGGGAGAACGCGGTGGCATTCTCCAGCAGCTCGGCGAGCAGGTGCACCACCTCGCCGACGGCATGCCCGACGAGATGCAGGTCGGCCACCGCCTCGTGCCGCACCCGCTGGTACTGCTCGATCTCGGCGCTCGCCGCCAGCAGCACCGCGTTCAACCCGACCGGCCGGTTCCAGCGGCGGGTCGACTCGGTACCGGCCAGCACCAGCAGGCTCTCGTCGTTACGCCGCATACGGGCGGCGAGATGGTCCAGCTTGAACAGGTTCTCCAGCTGGTCCGGGTCGCTCTCCTCGCGTTCCAGGTCGTCGAGCAGCTCCAGCTGCCGCTCCACCAGCACCTGGCTACGCCGGGCGAGGTTGATGAACATCGCGTTGACGTTGCGTCGCATGTTCGCCTGCTCGACGGCCACCCCGACCGCGCTGCGGTGCACCGCGACGAACGCCTCGGCCAGCTCACCGATCTCGTCGAGCGAGCGCACCACCGCCGGGGAGACCTCGATCGGCGGCACACCACCGGAGACCGACCGCAACCGGGCCAACGCGTCGGGCAGCTCGATCTGCGCGATCCGCAACGCCTGTGAACGCAGCAGGCGGATCGACCGGGCCATCGACCGGCCGATCAGCACCGAGATCAGCACCGCCACCAGCAGCACCGTGATGATCACTCCGACCATCAGCAGCGTCTCCCGCAGCTGGGCGTCGCTGGCCCGCTCCGCCTGAGTCGCGGAGTCTGCGAGGATCTCGGCTTCGAAATCTCTCAGCAGGTCATGGCGGACCTCGCTGAACGTCCACCAGTCGTCGTCGGCCAGCAACGTCAGCGCGGTCGGGTTCTGGGTCAGCGCCCGGTCCTCCAGCCGGCCGGCCCGGACGAAGGGATCCAGCTGGCTCAGCTGGTCGTAGCGGGCCACCTGCGCGTTGCTCGCCGCGACACGGAACGCGCCCAACGCCGTCAGCTGCCGCGATCGTAGATCGTTGAGCTGCGCCCGGTCGTTGTCCTGGTACCCGCCGCTGCGGGCCGCCGCGTAGAGCTCCGCGCGTACTCGCGAGGAGAGATCCTTGGCCCGGGCGAACTGCACGTAGCGCAGCACCGCGTCGGACAGCTCCGGCCGTTCGGCGCCCGGCGACGGTCGGGCGAGCAGGGTCAACAGGGCGTCCACCGCCCGGTGATAGTTGCCGAGGATGGTGTCGTCACTCAACACCACTGTGGTCATCACGTTGCGCATGTAGATGACCTGCTGGTAGGCCTGGTAGGCCACCGAGTAGGTCTCCTCCCAGGAGGCGTCGCCCCTGCCCACCGGCTCGGCGGCCCGGTGCAACGCCTGCGCTGCCTGGTCGACACTGTCGCGGTAGGGCTTCAGCGCCTCCACCACCTGCGCGCTCTCCTCCTCGGAGGAGGCGGCCCGCAAGGCGGGCAGCTCACCGGCGGTGCGGTCGCGTTCCATCTGCAACCAGTGCACCAGGTTGGCGATCTCCGGCGCGATGCCCACCTGCGCGGCGAAGTCGCTCAACGTGTTGGCCCGGCCGACCAGGCTCTGGGTCTGCACCCCCGCCAGGACCAGGAAGGCGACCGACGGGATCACCAGCACCGTGGCGAGCTTGGTGCGCATCCGCCAGTCCCGAAGCCGCAGCGCGGAGCGGCGGCGGTGGGGCACCACCCGGACGTCGAACCGCCGCCGACGATGGTGCGACACCGTCGAGGCCTGGTCCGGTCCTGCTGCCACGAGCTCCTCCTCCCACGCGTCCGCCGCGGCCCGGGGAGCGCCCGTTATCCAACCAGGTCCCGGACCAGTGTCAACGCCCTGCCCTTACGTTGGTTCAGGAGGGCACCGCCGGGCGTCACCCTATGCCGTACCCGGCGAGCTTTGATCATCCGTCTGGCCGATATCGGCCAATTCGACGGCGTCGGCGATGCGGTCACAGGCCACCAGCGCGGCACCTGTCGCACCGATCTCCGGGTGCCGCCCGAAGTGCACCTGTCGAGGCGCCAACACCTCGACGAATGCTGCCCGCCACCACGGCGAGGCCGCCATCGCCCCGCCGCCGAGAACCACCTCCACCGGTGCACCGACGGTGGACTCCAGGGCGGCCAGGTGATCGACGACCTGCTCGCACACGCCGTACAGCAGTCCGGCCAGCATCTGCACGGCAGTGGTGCTGAAGCTCAACCCGCTCAGCTCACCCGAGCCGGCGCGACGGCTGCCCGGTGGCCGGTCACCGCCGAGGGCCACGTTCGCCGGACGCCGGTCGCCGGGCGACAGCCCCCACAGCGCCGCCTCCAGCGCCGGGCCCTCGGGCAGCCGCAACTCCCGATCGGCCCATGCGAACACGTTCCCCCCGGAGGAGTACGCCGCCCCGGTGACCACGTGCTCGTGGTCGACACGGTAGCGCCAGAGCCGCGGGGGCAACGGGGCCAGCGGCTCGTGCGCGGGCATCCGTTGCAGCAGCCGCACCGCCGACGAGGTGCCCACGGTCACCGCCGCCCGGGTGTGGTCGATGCAGCCGGAGCCGACGTTGGAGGCGGCTCCGTCACCGATCGGCGGCGACCAGGGCACCCGCGCCAACGTCGGCCACCGGCGGGCGTACGCCGGACGTAGCCGGCCCCGCCAGTGAGACGGCGCCAGCTCCGGCAGTTCGTCACCGCCGACACCGGCCAACGCGCAGGCCTCCGGATCCCAGTCGAGGGTGCTGATGTCCAGCAGGCCGGTGCCGGAGGCCTGGGATACCGACATCGGCGCGTCGTCGAGCAGTTGACTGAGGGCGTACTCGACCAGGCCGGCGAACCGGGCCACCGGACTGCCGCAGTGTGCCCGCAGCCAGGGCAGCCGCACCGACCAGTAGCAGCGGTGCCACCAGGTGCCGGTGCGTTGGTGGTAGGCATCCGGATCGGCCGGGCCGGCCTGCGTCGGGGCGGGCTCGGGCCGGGTGTCCAGCCAGGTGAGCACCGGGCCGAGCGGCTGACCGTCGACGCCGAGCGGCAGTACGGAGTGCCACTGCGCGCTGATCGCCACCAGCTCCACCTCGCGCAGCCAGCCCTGCTCGTTCAACTCGTCCAGGCAGTCGAACAGGCAGGCCAGGTAGCTGCGGGCATCGAGGGTGCCGGTGCCCTCGTCGTCGACGGTCAGGTCGATCCGACGCCGGGCCAACGCTCCCGGCACCGGCTGGATGTCGTCACCCAGCACGAGCCCACGCACCGAGGAGGTGCCCAGGTCCAGCGCGAGAATGTTCATCGCCGGTCAACGTACCCCCTGGCTCGGCGAGCACAACCCTGCCGTGCTCCCGGGTACGTCGAACGGCTTCCCCACCGCCCGCCACGCGCGTAGGGTGGGCGCATGCTCGCGCGACTGTCCTGCTGGTGGCCCGCCGACCCGGCGGCCCATCCCCGCGCGTAGCTTTCCCACGCGGCCGCCCGACGAGGCGGCCGCCGGTCAACTCTTCCGGCCCGTGGGCCGCCCCCGACGGCGGCACCCGGCCCGAGGAGACCGATGACACCGCCCACACCGCTGACCGACCTGCTCGCCGCGCTCGCCGACGGCGCCGACCCGGGCCCGTTCGCTCTGATCCGCCGCGACGGCGCCGAGCATCTCGACCTGTTCACCGGCCCGGTCGGCACCGTCGACCGACTCGCCGACATCCCGTTACCCGCCGGAGCGGCCGGCCCCACCACGCTGGCCCTGGTGCCGTTCCGGCAGGTCGCGGAGCGGGGCTTCGCCTGCGTCGACGACGGCGTGCCACTGGAGTGCCTGCGCATCGACAGTCGGGCACGGTTGCCGCTGGCCGAGGTCCTCGACGCGCTGCCCGACGGTCCGGTACGCACCACCGGCGCGGCCTTCGACATCAGCGACGACGAGTACGCCGACACCGTCGCCCGGGTGCTCGCCGAGGAGATCGGCCGCGGCGAAGGGGCCAACTTCGTCATCCACCGCACCCTGCACGCTCAGGTGCAGGGTGCGCCGTTGACCGCCGCGCTGGCCGCGTTGCGGTGCCTGCTGCTGCGCGAACGCGGTGCGTACTGGACGTTCGTGGTGCACACCGGCGCCCGCACGCTTGTCGGTGCCAGCCCGGAACGGCACGTCAGCGTCGACGACGGGCTGGTCATGATGAACCCGATCAGCGGCACCTTCCGGCACACCGGCGCGGCGGCGGACCGGGCGGCGCTGCTGCGTTTCCTCGCCGACACCAAGGAGGTCGAGGAGCTGTACATGGTCCTCGACGAGGAACTGAAGATGATGGCCACGGTGGCCGAGCACGGTGGTCAGGTGGTCGGGCCGTACCTCAAGGAGATGTCCCATCTGGCGCACACCGAGTACCTGCTCGCCGGTCGCGGCTCGAAGGACGTCCGCGACGTGCTGCGGGAGACCATGTTCGCACCGACGGTGACGGGCAGCCCGATGGAGAACGCCTGCCGGGTGATCGCCCGACACGAGCGCACCGGCCGCCGCTACTACGCGGGCGTGCTGGCCCTGCTCGGCCACGACGACGCGGGTCGGCAGACCCTCGACGCGCCAATCCTCATCCGTACCGCCGAGATCGGTCCCGACGGGGCGCTGCGGGTGCCGGTCGGTGCCACCCTGGTGCGGCACTCCACCCCGGCGGCCGAGGTCGCCGAGACCCACGCCAAGGCGGCCGGCGTGCTGGCCGCCCTGGGCCTGGGGCCGCAGGCGCCGACCGCCGGCACCGGCCCGGTGGGCCGGCTGGCCGACGATCCGCAGGTACGCGCGGCACTGGCGGCCCGCAACGCGCCACTGTCCCGGTTCTGGCTGGACCAGCGGCCGCCGGGGGCACTCGCCGTGCCCGCGCTGACCGGCCGTCGGGCGCTGATCGTCGACGGTGAGGACACCTTCACCGGGATGCTCGCCCACCAGTTGGGGGCGCTGGGCCTGACGGTCACCGTGCAGCCCTGGCACGCCGACGCGCCGGTGTCCGGGTACGACCTGGTCCTGGTCGGGCCGGGCCCCGGTGACCCGAACAGCGACACCCCGAAGATGCAGCGGCTACGGGCCCTGCTGCGGGTGTTGCTGGCCGACGGCCGACCGACGCTCGCAGTCTGCCTCGGCCACCAACTGCTGGCCGGGCTGCTCGGGTTGCGGGTCGACCGTCGCGCCGCGCCCTACCAGGGGCTGCAACGCACGGTGCCGCTGTTCGGCACGCCCCGACGCCTCGGCTTCTACGCCACCTTCACCGCCCGCGCCGCCGCCGACCGGCAGGACAGCCCGTACGGTCCCGTCGAACTGGCCCGCGACGAGGCCGACGGGGCGGTGCACGCGCTGCGCGGCACGGGCTTCGCCGGGGTGCAGTTCCACCCGGAATCGGTGCTCAGCCCGGACGGCCTGGCCGTGCTGGCCGACCTGCTGCGGGACCTGTTGCCGGCGCCGGCCGGTGAACTGTCCCCCACCGTGCAGGCATAGCAGCGCCGATCCGGGGTAGCGCTGCTGACGGGCCGGTGGCCCGGGCGGGTTTGAGAGCCCCCGCCCGGGCCACCGGTCCGTCGACGCTCAACCGGCCAGGCCCTTCTTGACCGCCGCGCCGATGTGCACCGCCCGACGGGCGGTAAGCGCCGTCGCGGTCAGGGCGACGTCGTCCGGAGCGGTCTCGCCGTTGTTGCTGACGTGCGACGCGCCGTACGGGTTGCCGGCGACGAACTGGCTGGGCTCGGTGTAACCGGGGGTGACCACGATCCCACCCCAGTGGTAGAAGACGTTGAACAACGACAGCAGCGTCGACTCCTGCCCACCGTGCTTGGTGGCGGTGGAGGTGAACGCCGAGTAGACCTTGTTGACCAGCGCACCCTGGGCCCACAGCGGGCCGGAGGTGTCGATGAACTGCTTGAGCTGGGCGGCGACCATGCCGTACCGGGTCGGCGCGCCGAAAATCACCACGTCGGCCCAGCTCAGGTCGTCCAGCTGCGCCTCCTCGATGTGCTGGGTCTCCAGGTGGTGCGCCGACCAGCCCGCGTTCGACCGGATCGCCTCGTCGGGCGCCAGCTCCCGCACCTTGCGCAGCCGTACCTCGGCCCCCGCGTCACCGGCGGCCTCGCGGGCCGCCTGAGCCATCTGATACGTGATGCCGGTCGCGCTGTAGTAGATCACCGCCACCTTTACCTGTGCCGCCATCACACGCTTCCTTCCTCGATCATGAGTAGGCTTCGCAGTTACCCGAACTTCGCGTCGGTGAACATTCGCGGCGCTTCCTGACCTGGTCGCGACTGCCGGCGGCACGCGCTGATCCACCCGGCGATATCGATTGACACCGGCAGCCCGCCGGCTGGCATGCTCGCGGCCATGGAGATCAGGATCGCGACGGCCGACGACTGGTCGGGGATCTGGCCCTTCTTGCGTGAGATCGTCGCGGCCGGCCAGACGTACACCTGGCCCCGCGACGTGGGTGAGGAGCAGGCACGGGGCATGTGGCTGGTGTCACCACCCGGTCGTACGGTGGTCGCGGTCGACCCCGACGGCACCGTGCTCGGCTCGGCCAAGCTGACCCCCAACCAGCTGGGCCCCGGCGATCATGTGGCCAACGCCAGCTTCATGGTCGCCCCGTGGGCGGCCGGGCGTGGCATCGGTCGGGCTCTCGGGCGGCACGTGCTCGACCTGGCCCGCGCGGAGGGCTACCGGGCGATGCAGTTCAACGCCGTGGTGGCCAGCAACACCCGGGCGGTGGCGTTGTGGCGGTCGCTGGGGTTCGAGGTGGTCGGGCGGATCCCGGAGGGCTTCCGGCAGCCCGACGGAAGCTACGTCGACCTGCTCGTGATGTACCAGCGGCTCTGATCCTGGTGATGGTCCTCCGGCGATCCGGGTGGTCGTCGTCGGCCGGATAACCTGGGCCGCGTGATGCTCCCCCTGCCATCCGGCGACTTCAAGGCGTACCTGTTCGACTGCGACGGCACCATCGTCGACTCGATGCCGCAGCACTACACGGCCTGGCGGCAGGCCCTCGACGAGTGGGGCTGCGAGTTCCCCGAGGAGTTGTTCTACGCCTGGGCCGGACGGCCGACGGCCGACATCGTGGCCGCGCTCAACGAGCAGCAACGGCTGAACATGCCGCTGGAGGCGGTGATCGCCCGCCGGGAGGCGCTCTACCAGCAGCTGCTGCCCAGCGCGGCCGGCATCCCCGGGGTGCTGCACCACATCGACGACGCGCACGGACGGATCCCGTTCGCGGTGGTTTCCGGCAGTACCCGCGAGGCGGTCACCGCCTCCCTCGGCGCGCTGGGCATCCTCGACCGGTTCGACGTGCTGGTCTGCGCCGGCGACTACACCCGGCCCAAGCCCGACCCGGAGCCGTTCCTGCGCGCCGCCGAACTGCTCGGCGTACCCCCGGAGGCGTGTCTGGTCTTCGAGGACGCCGACCTCGGGATCGAATCCGCCACGGCCGCCGGCATGGCGGCGGTCCGGGTGCCGCAGCCCCGCCAGGGCTGAGCGGTGCGGCGCGGGACACCACCCGGGCGGCCGGTCAGGATCGCGCCTTTGCTCAAGAGTTCCGCAAGGTGCCCTTTGTATGGTTCTCGGCTGAGCTGGAAAGCGCCATCCTGAGAAGACCGCTGCCGGCGACTCGCATCGCCGCCCCGCGGCGGCGAACCTGAACGGGGGATCGCGCTCCGCCACCAACGAAGCTGGCGTAGCGCGATCAGGGGTCCCGGCGAAGCGCGATCGGGTGGGTCCCGGCGAAGCGCGATCAGGGGGAATGCTGACTCGCCTGGACGTGGTGGCCCGCTGATGTCGGTGGCCACTCCTATGCTGCGGTGGAGCAGCAGCAAGGGAAGGCGGCCCACCTCGTGGCACCCACCGTTTCGACGGCGTTGACCGGCGCCGAGGCGCTCGCCCTGCGGATGGCCGGTCTCCGGTTGCGCCCGCACGCCACCGCCCCGCCGTTCACCACGGTCGCCGAGGTGGTGGAGTGGTTCGGTGCCATGCAGGCGCAGGACCTGGCCAGCGGCATGTGGTCGTTGGGCGTACGCCTGCCCGGGTCGACCCACGCGGACGTGCACGCCTCACTGGAGCGCCGGGAGGCGCTGCGGACCTGGCCGATGCGCGGCACCATCCACCTGGTTCCGGCCCGGGACGCCCGCTGGCTGCTGGAATTGACAGGCGTACGCGCGTTGGCCGGTGCCGCGAAGCGGCGGGAGTTCCTCGGCCTGTCCGAGGCCGAGGCCGACCGCGCGGTCGACGTGCTGGGCGCGACGCTGGCCGGCGGCACCCGCCTGACCCGCACCGAGTGCGTCGCCGCGCTTGTCGCGGCCGGCATCGACGGCGCCGGCCAGCGCGGCTACCACCTGCTGTGGTACGCGGCCCAGCGCGGCGTCACCTGCATCGCCCCCAACATCGGCACCGAGCAGACCTTCGCACTGCTCGACGAGTGGGCACCCGACCAGCACCAGCTCGACCGCGACGAGGCGCTGGCCGCCCTGGCTCTGCGCTACTTCCGCAGCCACGGCCCCACCACCCGGCAGGACTTCGCCGGCTGGACCGGCCTGACCGCCGCCGACGCGAAACGCGGCATCGCCGCCGCCGGTGACGACCTGACCACCGTTGTGGTCGACGGCGCCGAGGCGGTGCTGCACACCCCGCTGCTGGACGCACCCCGCACCGAGGTGGACGACGTGCTGGCCCTGCCCGGCTTCGACGAGTACCTGCTCGGCTACAAGGACCGCGCGCTGATGCTCGACCCGGAGCACAAGCAGGCGATCATCCCCGGCGGCAATGGTGTCTTCCAGGCCACGGTCGTGGTCGGTGGCCGGGTGGTCGGCACCTGGAAACGAAGCCTGGCCAAGACCCGCGTCACCCTCACGGTGCATCCGCTGGCCGACCTCGGCCCGACCCGCCGCGAGCAGGTCGAGCAGGCACTGCACCGGTACGCCGACTTCCTCGCCCTGCCACCCCGGGTCACCTGGAGCGACTGAACCGCAGGTACCGCGAGCCGGCGACGGCGGTCATGCTGGCGAGCGCGGCCAGCACCGCGACCGGTCCACCAGGTCCAAGCGACGGACGCACCGCAGGGACGACCGGGCCGAGAAACACGTCGGCATAGCGGGTCATGACAACGACGGCGGCCACGATTGTGACGACACCGAGCCCACCGGCCGCCAGCAGCAGCCATCCTCGACGCCCCGGCACGACGATCGCCCCCGCGGTGACCACGTTGAGCAGGACAGCCGCGCCGGCATACCAGACCCACCCCGGAAACTCGGTGAGGTGTACGGCCCGGTCGCCGTACCAGGCCCAGGGCAGGCCGACAGCCGCGATGAGGGCCCCTGCCGCACCAGCGACAGCGACAACTCGAACGACCACCTTCGACATCCCGTCCTCCCACAGCTCTGCGGACCATATCCGGTACGGCGCTGACGACCGCGGCAGATCTTGGTACGAAGGCGCCCCTCGGGGGGCCGTTTCGTACCAAGATCTGCTTCGCGGGGTCGCGCCAGGTGGTTCGTCGGCCGCCGCCGCGACTCTTCTTGTGCGCAGACAGCGCAATCGCGAAGAGGACGCGACGTAGTCGATCGAGCACACTGGGCGCACTCGTACGGCGATCGGCCGGCCGACCTGCCCCGGAGGTGCGTGTGTACCGTCCGATCCTGGACCCGCTCGCCGACTCACTTGCGTTGAGCGCCCTCGTCGCCGGGTTACCGATCGTCACGCTGTTCCTGTTGCTCGGTGTGCTGCGGGTACGGGCGTGGCTGTCTGCGCTCGGCGCACTCGCCGTCGCGCTGCTGGTCTCCATCCTGGCGTACTCGATGCCGACCGGGCAGGCGCTGCTGACTGCGAGTCAGGGCGCGACGTTTGCGCTGTTCCCGCTCGTGTGGACGTTCGGCACCGCCATCTGGATCTACCGGATGACCGTGACGAGTGGACACTTCGACGTGCTCCGGCGCTCGTTCGCCCGGGTCAGCGACGACCAGCAGGTGCAGGCGTTGGTGATCGCGTTCTGTTTCGGTTCGCTGTTGGAGGGGCTGGCCGGCCAGGGCACGCCGGTCGCGATCACCACGGTGATGCTGCTGGCGTTGGGCTTCCGTCCGATGAAGGCGGCCACCGTGGCGCTGGTGGCCAACACCGTGCCTGCCGCATTCGGGCCGCTCGGCCTGCCGATCACCACCCTGGCCCGGGTGACCGACCTGCCGACGGGCGACCTGGGCGCGATGGCCGGGCGACAGGTACCGGTGATCGCACTGTTCATTCCGCTGCTGCTCGTCGGCATGGTCGGCGGCCGCCGAGGGCTGCGCCGGACCTGGCACATCGCCCTCGCCTGCGGCCTGTCGTTCGCGCTGGCCCAGTTCCTCACCTCGAACTACTTCGCGATGGCCCTGGCCGACATCGTCGCCGGGCTGGTCAGCGCCGTGGTGGTGACCGTGATCGCACGGCTGTGGCCGCCTCGGCGTCACGACGACCCGGTGATCGACACCGCCGCCCCGGCAGGACCCGGCACGACGGTCACGCCAGGCGAGCCGAGCGCGTCGGGCGGGTCGGGCCGGTCGGGCCGGTCGGGAGCACCGGGCGGGTCGGGAGGGCCGGGCAGGCCGACAGAGCAGGCGGTGGCGGTCGCCGCCCGTGCGGAGGTGGCGTCGGACCCGCCGGACACGTCGGTCGAGGTGTGGCGGGCGTACGCCCCGTACCTGGTGATCGTGGCGATCTTCGGCCTGTCGCAGGTGCCCGCCATCGCGGACGCGCTCAACGCCGTCACGGTGACCTTCAACTGGCCCGGACTGCACCTGCTGACCACATCGGGAGCGCCGTCGACGTTGCCGGTCTTCCGGTTCAACTGGCTCTCCTCGACCGGCACGCTGCTGGTGCTGGCCGGACTGGTGACGATGGCGATCCTGCGGATCACTCCGCGAACCGCAGTCGTCACGTACGGGCAGACTCTGGCCTCACTGCGCTGGGCGATCCTCACCGTGTGCGGACTGCTGGCGCTGGCCTTCGTGATGAACGGCAGCGGGCAAACCGCGACGCTGGGCACCTGGATGGCCGGTGCCGGTGGCCTGTTCGCGCTGCTCTCGCCGATTCTCGGCTGGCTGGGCGTGGCGCTCACCGGCTCGGACACCTCGTCCAACTCACTGTTCGGTGCGCTCCAGGTCACCGCTGCGGAGCGCGCCGGTCTGGACCCGGTGCTGCTCGCCGCGGCCAACGCGTCAGGCGGAGTGGTCGGCAAGATGATCTCGTTGCAGAACCTGACGATCGCGGCGAGCGCGGTGGGGCTCGACGGCCGTGAGGGCGATCTGTTCCGCCGGATGTTCGGCTGGAGCGTGTTGTTGATCTGTGCGATGGCGGTGCTGGTCGGCCTCCAGGCGACCCCGGTGCTGAGCTGGATGGTGCCGTAACGGACGCCCGTACGTGGCGACGCGCGGTCAGGTCGGTATCGACGCGGTGGGGGTGCACCTGGTCCGACGACAACAGGTGCACCCCCCACACGGCGGGGCAGGTTCGAGTCTCAGCCGGCCAGCGCTCCCGCCGAGCGGCCCTCGTGCAGGGTCAGGTTGCGGCCGTTCGACGGGTCGAACAGGTGCAGCTTCTCCAGGTTGAACCAGACCCGCCGGTCCTCCCCCTCGGTCACCGTGGACTCGGCCGACAGCCGGGTGACCAGGTTCGAGCCGGCGAGGTCGGCGGCACCGGCATCGGCGGCCAACTCCTCCAGCTCGGCGGCGCTGGCCCGGCCTCCCTCGACGGTCAGGTAGACGTACTTGTCCGAGCCCATCGACTCGACGATGTCCACCGGCGCGGTGAACTCCATGCCCCGGTCGCGGGTCTGCTCGTCGACCAGTTCGGCGTCCTCGAAGTGTTCGGGACGGATGCCGAGGATCAGTTCGCGGGGCGCGTCGGCGCCCTCCAACTCGCGGCGGATTCGGTCGCCGATCGGCAGGTCGCCCAACGCCGTACGCAGCCGGCCCTCCTCGACCGTCGCGGGCAGGAAGTTCATCGACGGTGAGCCGATGAAACCGGCCACGAAGAGGTTGTTCGGGTGGTCGTACAGTTCCTGCGGCGGGCCGACCTGCTGGATCGCCCCACCTCGCATGATCACGACGCGATCGCCGAGGGTCATCGCCTCGGTCTGGTCGTGGGTGACGTAGACGGTGGTGGTGCCGAGCTGCTTCTGCAGGCGGGACACCACGGTCCGCATCTGCACCCGGAGTTTGGCGTCCAGGTTGGACAGTGGCTCGTCCATCAGGAACGCCTTGGGTTGACGCACGATGGCCCGACCCATCGCCACCCGCTGCCGCTGGCCGCCGGAGAGGTTGGCCGGCTTGCGGTCCAGCAGCGAGGTCAGCTCCAGCACCTTGGCGGCTTCCTCGACCTTCTGGTCGATGGTGGCGCGATCCAGCTTGGCCAGCCGCAGCGGGAAGGCCATGTTCTCCCGCACGGTCATGTTCGGGTACAGCGCGTACGACTGGAAGACCATCGCGATGTCCCGGTCGCGGGGCGCCTTGTCGTTCACCCGTTGGCCGCCGATGCGCAGCTCACCGGAGCTGATGTCCTCCAGCCCGGCGATCATGTTCAGGGTGGTGGACTTGCCGCAGCCGGACGGGCCGACCAGGATCACGAACTCGCCGTCGGCGATCTCCAGGTCGACGTCCCGCACCGCCGTGGTGCCGTCCGGGAACTTCTTGCTCACCTTGTCGAGCACGATGTCAGCCATGAGAAACCCACCTATCCCTTGACGGCGCCGGAGGTCAGGCCGGAGACGATGCGGCGCTGGAAGAAGAGGACGAACAGGATGATCGGTACGGTGATCACCACGGCGGCGGCGCAGATGGCCCCGGTCGGGTCCTCGAACTGCGAGGCGCCGGTGAAGAACGACAGCGCCACCGGCACCGTGCGGGACCGCTCGGTGGAGGTCAGCGAGATGGCGAACAGGAAGTCGTTCCAGCAGAAGATGAAGACCAGGATCGCCGTGGTGAACAGGCCCGGCGCGGCCAGCGGGGCGATCACCCGCCGAAACGCCTGCGCCTGGGTCGCGCCGTCCATCTTGGCCGCCTTCTCCAGATCCCACGGGATCTGCTTGAAGAACGCCGACAGCGTGTAGATCGCCAGCGGCAACGCGAAGGTGATGTACGGCAGGATCAGGCCCGGCCAGGTGTCGAACAGACCCAGCTGCCGCTCGATCTCGAACAGCGGCGAGACAAGCGACACCTGCGGGAACATCGCGATCAGCAGGGACACCCCGATCAGCAGCCGCTTGCCGGGGAAGTCCAGCCGGGAGATCGCGTACGCGGCCATCGCGCCGAGCACAACGGCGATCACTGTCGCGATCATCGCGATGCCGATCGAGTTGATCAGTGCCCGGACGAACTGGTCGGTGTTGAAGATGTTGCGGTAGTTGTCGAGCGTCCACTCCCGGGGGATGAACTTCCCGTCGGTGAGGGTGGCCGGGGTCTTGAACGACAGCGACATGATCCACAGCACCGGGATCAGGGCGAAGACGACCACTACGGCGTTCAGCAGGCCCCACTGCAGCTTGGCGCGGCGGGCGGTGGTGTCAGCCATGTCAACGCCTCTCCCCGTCGTCGCTGCCGGGGGCAGCGGTACCGAACAGCTTCACGAAGACGAACGCGATGATCGCCACGGTGATGAAGATCAGCACCGACATGGTCGAGCCGATGCCGAGGTTGAGCCCCCGGATCAGGTTGTTGTAGGCGATCATCGACACCGACGAGGTCTCGTTGGCCCCGGAGGTCAGCACGTAGATGTTGTCGAAGACCCGGAACGCGTCAAGGGTGCGGAACAGCAGCGCGACCAGGATGGCCGGCTTCATCACCGGCAACATCACCTTGGTGAACCGCTGCCAGGCGGTGGCGCCGTCGGTGGAGGCCGCCTTGAGCAGATCCTCCGGCACCAGGGCCAGGCCCGCCATCAGCAGCAACGCCATGAACGGCGTGGTCTTCCAGATCTCCGCCAGCATGATGATCGCCAGTGCGCTGGCCCGCTCGGTCAGCGGCGCGCCGTCGGAGAAGAGGTTGGCCAGGTAGCCGGTGCCGGGCGTCCACGCATACCGCCAGGAGAACGCGGCGACGACCGTGACGATGCCGTACGGGATCAGCGCCGAGGTCCGGACGATGCCGCGGCCGACAAGCGTACGGTGCATGATCAGCGCAAGGCCCATGCCGAGGACCAGTTCCACGGCCACGGTGACCACCGTGATCAGCATGGTCACCCCGAACGCGGTCCACCAGAACTCGTTGGTCAGCACGGTGACGTAGTTCTGCAGACCGATGAACTCCCGCTCGGCGGGGAACCGCAGGTCGTAGCGCTGCAACGACAGCCACACCGAGTAGAGGATCGGGTAGGCGGTCACCGCGAGCATGACAAGCGCGGCCGGGGCGCACAGCAGCAGACCCAGCCGGCGCTCGGCCCGCTTGTTCTCACTCAGCGGCGGCTTGCGCCGTCGATTGTCGCGCTGCGCGGGCACGGCGGCGTGCCGACCGGTGCTGCCGGTGTCGGTCCCGTCGGCGGCCACGTCCGCGCCCGCCGGGGTGGCGTTGACGCTCATGCTCTCACCCCCGTGTGGTGTCGCTGGCTCATGGCAGGACCCCCTTCGACTCCAGGGCGTCGGCGATCGCCTCACGCAGCTCGTCGGCGGTCTTCTGCGGGTCGATCGCCGCCGGCGGCGACAGGATCGCCGAGGTCACGGTGGAGATGCTCTGGTACGCCGGGGTCAGCGGCCGTACGGCGGGCTCCCGCAGCTGTTCGAGGATGGTCTCCTTCATCGGGTACGCCTCGTCCATCTCCGGGTCGTCGTAGACGCTCTCGATGGTCGGCGGCACCCCGTCGTTGATCGCGGAGAACTTCTGGTTCTCCGCGTTGCGCAGGCACTTGGCCGCCTCGAAGGACTCCTCGGGATGCGTGGAGTACCGGCTGACCGCGAGGTTGACCCCGCCGATGGTCACCCGGCTCGGGGTGTTCCCGTCGACGCCCGGCACCCGGGCCCAGCCGACCTGCTCGGCGAGCTGCGGGTTGGCCTCCTGCATCGCCGGGTAGACGAACGGCCAGTTCACCTGGAACGCGCCGGAGCCGGACTGGAACTCCAGCCGTACCGGGTCCTCGGTGGCGTTGCTGAACGACGGCGACGCCACGCCCGACGTGGCGAAGCCGCGCAGCACCTCCAGCGCCCGTACCGCGCCGTCGTCGACCGCGGCCTCGGTGCCGTCGTCGTTGAGCAGCTTGCCGCCGGCACTGGCCACCAGGGTGTTGTAGAGCACCACCAGGCCCTCGTACTGCGCGCCCATGGTGAGCACCTGATGCGGCTTGCCCTGCTCCTTGAGCCCCTGCGCCGTCGAGATCATCTCGTCCCAGCTGGTCGGTGGCTCCGGCACCAGGTCCTTGCGGTACCACAGCAGCTGGACGTTCGTGTTCTTCGGCGCCCCGTAGAGCTTGTCCTCGTACCGCGCGGTCTCCAACGGGCCTTCGAGGGTGCCCTCCTCCACCTCGGCGCGGTCGGATCCGGTCCACTCCAGGATCCACTTCGCGCTGGCGAACTCCTGCGTCCAGGTGACGTCGAGGCCGAGCACGTCCATGCCGTCGTCGGCGGCGGCGAGCCGCCGGACCAGCTGCACCCGCTGCTCGTCGGCCTCCCGCGGCAGCACCCGGTTCACGATCCGGTAGCGGCCGGCGGCTTCGGTGTTGCACCGGTCGACCACCTGCTGAAGGTTCTGCTCCGGCGGGTAGTACAGGTTGATCACGGGCACACCGGTGTCGTCGCCGGAGGCACAGGCTGCCATCGGTGCCACCAACGTCAGCGCTGCGGCCGCCGCCGCCACGCGTACCCGGGGTCGGCGCCGGCGCTCACCCTGGTCTGGGTCACTCATGTCGGCATCCCCCTCCCCCTCCTCCTAGGTCGGCCAACAGCCGGGGGAAGGCACCCGTGCCCCGGCGCACGGCGAGACGATCAAGGCCCGTGACCTGCTGGTTCTCCGGCCCCACGTTTCGTGGCGACAACACTGCCCGACCTGCGAAGTCGCGAAACCTGACCCAGGTGACACGCGCCGGACAGGCACACCGGTGGCCCAGATCACACACCTCGGTGGGGACGCGCGGTCGGCGCTACCCTCGGGCGGTGGATGCCACCTTCTTCTTCGACCCTGCATGCCCGTGGACCTGGCGGACCTCCCGCTGGCTGGTCGCCGTCGCCGAAGCTCGCGGCTTGAGCATCGAGTGGCGGGCGTTCAGCCTCAGCATCCTCAACGGCGGAAACATCCCACCGGAGTACGCCGACGCGGTAGCCGCCTCCACCCGGGCGCTGCGCCTGGTCGAGGCGCTGCGCGCCGAGGGCCGCCACGCCGACGCCGGCCGGTTCTACGCCGAACTTGGTGCCCGCACCCACGACGCCGGCAACCCGCCGAGCGGGAAGATCGTCGACGCGGCCGTCGAGGCGGCCGGGCTCGACGACATGGCAGCCGCCCTCGACGACGAGCGCTGGGACGAGGCCGTACACGCCTCACACGCCTTGGCGTACGGCTCCGCCGGACCCGACATCGGCTCGCCCGTGCTCATGGTCCCCGACGCCGACCGGGGCATCCACGGACCGATCCTGACCGAGGTCCCCGCCACCGACGACGCCCTGACCCTCTGGGACAACCTGCTCCCCCTGCTCCGCATGCCGGCCTTCCACGAAATCAAACGCGCCCGCCGCTGACCCCTTCGGGAGATCGCCCAGCAACTTCGGGGAAGATGTCGCCTCGCCGTGCGAGAAGGCGACATCTTCCCCGAAGTTGTCTCCGGGTCACGGGTGGGTGGGATGGGGTGGGCGTGGGTGGGCGAGTGGGGGATGGTGGTTCGTCTGGTGGGTTGGGTGGGGTGGCCGTTTGTGTGGGGTCGGGGTGCAGTGGTGCGGGGTGCTACCGGGGTGGCCGCCGGGTGCACTAGCGTTGAACGAGCATCGCCGTCAGCGCGTACGCCGTCGCCGTCGATACGCCACCGGCCGACCCCCGATCCGCCCGATCGGTTGGTTCTCCCGGAACAGCACGCCACCGCTGCACCGGTTGGGCAGGATCATCTCCAATGAGGAGGTGCCGTCGTGGTGCAGGACACCCGCACTCTCGCCCTGACGTTCGAGGTAAGCGGCCTGCCACCGGTCAAGACCGAGGCGTTGTCCATCTTCGCCGCCGGACACCGGCAGGCGACGAGAGTACGCGCGCTGCTGCAAGCCGCCTGCGAGGCGGCACAGCACACCGGCTGGACCCCCCTGTCCGGGCCGATCGAGGTGGACGTGACCCTGCGCTGCCCGCCCGGACATCGCACCTCCGACGCGAGCACCCTGCTGGGCGGGGTGTGCGCGGTGTTGCAGGACAAGAAGCGGGTCGCCAACATCGGGCTGGCCCATCTCGGTGTCCTGGTCGATGTCGCCGTCTACGGCGACGACAAGCAGATCCGCCGGCTGTCGTACGCCGAGGAACCGGCCGAGGAATTCTCGTACCAGGTTCGCGTGGCGGCCGTACCAGAGGCGGTTTGACGGACGGCCGCGGTGGGGTACCGCAGCCGCCGACGAAGGGAGCGCCGATGTCGGAGCCACATGTCACGCTCACACCTCGTGACCCGGTGCAGGAGAAGCTGCGCGGGCCGCTGGAGGAGCAGCTGACCTCGGCGCTTCAGGCAGCCGCCGTCCGGGTCCGCAGCGACTACGCAGGCGAGCCGGTCGAGCAGGTGTGCCAACGACTCCTGGACGAGACCCGGTCCGGCCTGCACCCCGACATCGCCGCCGGTTTCGAACCCGACATGGACGAGTTCTGCCGGGTCGCGGTCGCCATCGTCCGAGGCGAAGCCCCCTGAGGGCGAAGCCCCCCTGAGAAAGCGCGACCGGTCACTGCGCGGTCGACGCCGCGCTCGACGTAACCTGCCGGCTCGGCCACGGTACGGGCCGGCGCGGGACGTTCTCGCCCCTCGTCACCGTGGACCTACAGCCCGACCGACACCCGAGGGCCGGCGCGGGTGCGTTGGGCTGCCCAGGTCAGGATGCCTTGGCGAAGGTGACATCTGCCGTGGCAACAGTACCGGCGGTGCGACCCGGCGCGAACTGGTGCGCCCAGCACAGGTTGGTGTGCGCGATGACCTGTTCCGGCGGCGATGCAACCCGGGCCGCGCCCACCGTCCGGTGATGATGTTCTCGGGTCAGGACCGGTCCCGCACGTCCCGGCCCTGACCCCTGGTTCGGCGTGGCAGCGGGCCAGGCCTGGCGCCGACCTGGCGTATCGACCAACCCAGCACGGTGGCTGGCCCGCCCGCACTCAGCTCCACGGTGCCCCACACCGAACCTTGACGCCGCGACACACCCCGGCGAGTCGCGGCGCCGAAGGCGAGGCTAGGCGGCGCCACGACAATGCGTGCTCCCCAGCCCGGATGATTACCAGCAACGCGAAAAAGTGGCAGGTTGCTGTAACACCCGATCACCCATTGGCGCTGATCAAGATCGGACCCCGGACGCGCGGCCGGGCGTGCAGCTCGACCACGGTGAACCGGTCGGTCAGAAGTGCCGCAGCAGCTCGGGGAAGGCACTGAGGTGCAGCACGCCCTCGTCCGCCGGGTCCAGTTCGTCGTGCTCCAACACCCAGGTGTTGGCGTTCGGGATGAACACGGCACGCCACCCGGCGGCACGAGCCGGCAGGATGTCCGACCGCGGCGAATTGCCGATCATCCAGGCCCGAGCCGGGTCGACCGCATGTTCCCGGACCAACCAGCGGTAGGTCTCGACGTTCTTCTCCGCCACGATGTGCGCGGCTTGAAAATGGTGCAACAGTCCGCAGGCGTCCAACTTACGCTGCTGCTCCTCGGGTTCTCCCTTGGTGAGCAGCAGCAACTCGTGCCGGCCGGCCAACTCGTCCAGCGCGGCGGCCACCCCCGGCATCAACTCGACCTGGTGGTTCACCAGCGCCATGGCCAACGCGTCGATGTCGCGCCGTTCCGCTTCGGTGGCCGGTCGCTGTCGTAGCCGCTCCAGGCAGTCCCGCAGACTCCGCAGAAAGACCTTGCTGCCGTACCCGTGAGCGACCGTGTTGGCCCGCTCGATGTCGTCGAGTACGGCCCGGAGCTGCACCCGGTCCAGCGTCGGATGGTCCAGCCAGGCCAGAAAGTCATCGATGACCCGCTCGAAGACGACGTTGTTCTCCCACAGCGTGTCATCGGCGTCGAACACAAGGACCCGACCCGGCTCGATCCCCACCCCGTCAGCAATCACGCCGCGACTCTAGAAGGCCCACCCCGCTCCCCACGACCCGATAACCACCCCACGACCCAACCCCACCGCCCGGCGAGGCGCCGATGCCCCAACCCCCAACCCCCAAC
>NZ_PNOZ01000170.1:0-1114 GCF_002879555.1 Verrucosispora sp. ts21
GGGGTGGTGGGGTAGTGGGGGTGCGGAGGCCCAGGTGGCGGAGTTCGAGGGTGGCGAGGGCGGTGATGGTTTGTTCGTCGCCGTCGCGCCATGCCTGCGCCACATCGGGGTTGATGCGGGTGAGTCGGCGTAGTGGTTGGTTGGCGAGGGCGCGCAGGGCCAGCAGGTCCTGACCGGCGGGTGCGGCGGCCAGTGTCGCCGCCGAGCCGGCCCGGCGCATCCAGCGCACCCGCAACGGCAGCCAGCCGAACAGCACCAGCCCGAGCGGGACGATCATCATCCCCACCGACAGCGCCAGGGCCAACTGGTCGACAAGTTCCTGCTGGTCGCGCCCAGCCTCGGCGAGTGACCGGGCCGCGTCCGCCGCCCGTTCGAATGGCGCCGTCAACTCGTCACCCACCAGAGGCACCCGTCCGACCTTCCCGCCGGCCTCGGCCAGGTTGTCGGCCAGCCCACCGCCGGCCCCTTCCAACTTCTGCCCGGGTACGGCCAACCTCTGCACCAGGTCGTGCAACCACAACGCGCCCTGGATCGTCGCGTAAACCCAGGCGACGACGAGTAGATCGGTGAGTACCTGCCGCAGCGCCACCGGAAAGCGATCAGCGTAAATCTTCACGCCGCCCACCCTGCCACGCCCAACCCGCCCCCGCCTCACCCACCCAGCCGCATCGATCTTGCACTTCCGGTCGCCGTTTCGCGGCTTTCGCGCACTTATGCCCGGACAGAAAGCGCAAGATCGACGCGTGGGGAAGGCGAGTGCGCGGGGAAGGCGAGTGCGCGGGAAGGCGGGCCAGGGGAATGCGCAGGAGTGCCGTCGCGCGCCTTGTTCGCAGCCCTGCCCGCGCAATGGCGTCCTCACTCCTGCCTGCAGCCCTGCCCGCACGATGCAGCGCGTCGATCTTGCACTTTGGGTCGCTGTTCTACGGCTTATACACCTTTCGCGGCGACGAGAAGTGCAAGATCGCGGGGCCGGGGTGGTCCGACCGGGGCGCCCGGGCCGGGAGTGGCCCGGGCCGGGGCGGTCCGACCGGGGCGCCCGGGCCGGGGTGGTCCGGGCCAGGGCGGGCCGAGGTCGGGGTGGCCCGAGGTCGGGGTGGGTGGGCCGAAGTCGGGG
>NZ_PNOZ01000171.1:0-992 GCF_002879555.1 Verrucosispora sp. ts21
TCAGGTGATCTCAGCAAGATTCGGGTAGGTAGCGGTATTCGAAGTGAGTCAGGTGTAGCGCGGCGGCGACGATCTCGCCGATCCGGCGTGGGCTGGCGGTGGTGTGGCGGAGCGTTTTCCAGCGTCCGGTCAGGATGGCGAAGCCGCGTTCGCCTTGCCAGCGCAGGCCGCGTAGCAGCCGGTTGTAGGCGCGGTTGTCGGGTGCGAGTCGGCTGCCGTCGGCGGGCTGTTTGATCGGTGTCTTGATGCCGTGGCCTGCGCTTTCGTAGCCGGAGTCGGCCAGGGTGGGCAGGTCGAGTTCGGCGGCGGACCAGTTCAATGCGGCGGTGACACCGAGTTCGTGGGCGCAGCTGGTGTCGTGCAGATGCCCGGGCATAGCCTGCGAGGTCCAGATCGGCAGCCCGTCTGGGCGGATGATCGCTTGGATGTTCGCGCCGAAGTCGCGGTGCTTTCCGGAGTACCAGGCGTCGATGGTCTCGCCCTTGACCGACAGGGTGGTCTCGGTGAGGCGGTCGCAGTCGAACAGCTTGCCGTCGAGGATCACGTGCGACCAGCCGTCGTCGGCGGCACGGCGCAGCGCGGTGTGTAAGTCGTTTGCTTGCGCGGCGAGTACCGCGATGCCCTCGTCGCGGTAGCGGTACGCGGTCGCCCGGGAGATCCCGAACCCCGCGCCGAGCAGGGCCAGGTCCTCGCCCTTGCGGAACCAGATCAGCACCAACAACGCCTGGTAGAAGCAGGTCAACGCGCGAGTGCCGCGCCGGGTCCCCTTGGCTCGACGCTCGGCGGCGAGCAGCCGGCCGAGGTGCTGCACGAGTTCCCTCGGGACGTCGACCATGGCACGATAGGCAATCACGTGGAGCCCTCTCGAAGACGTGTTTCTGTCGCAAGGACGTGTCTATCGATGGCTCCACGCCTGTTTCCATCACCGCCCGACTCGACACCTTCGCCCGTGTCGTACTAATCAACACTTTTGCGCTGCTGAGATCACCTCA
>NZ_PNOZ01000172.1:0-979 GCF_002879555.1 Verrucosispora sp. ts21
CTGTTGCCGAGCCCGCCCGGTCCTACGTCATCGGTGGGACTGTGTCACCTGGTCAGCGTTGCAGGGTGAGCACGCCCGGACGGTAGGGCAGCAGGCCGTAGTCGCCGCCGGAGTTCGGGGCACGACCCTGGTACAGCAGTTGCAGGTTGCACGGGTCAACGGTCATGGTCTGGTCGGCGTTGGAGCGGATCAACTCGCCGTGGCTGATGTCGTTGGTCCAGGTCGCGTTGCTGTTGGCCTTGCCCGCGAACGGGTTGCTCTCGGTGGCCGCCTGCGGCGTCCACGTCCCACCCAGACTCGTCGCGGTGAACGACCGGAAGTAACGACCCTGCGAACCGATCGCCTCCACCAGCATCAGGTACCGCTGCTGACCCTGCAGCTTGTACACCTGCACACCCTCGAAGAGGTTGTTCGTGGTGTCGGTCATGATCGTGGTGTAGTTCGACCCGAAGCTGCCCGGGAAGTTCCCGATCGGCATGCTCGCCCGGTAGATCCGACCGTTGTCACCGGCGAAGAACAGGTACATGTTCTGGTCATCACCGATCAACGCCTGGTCGATCGGACCGGTACCCGAATTCGAGATGCTGCCGGTGAACAACGTCTGATGCGCCGACCAACTGTTCACATTCGCCGGGTTCGTCGACGTCCGGTACGAGAACGCCGGCCCACCCCACTGATACGCCAGCACCCAGATGTTGCGCGGCGCGAAGTAGAACAGTGACGGCGCGACAGCCGCGAACGGCATCTGGTTCTGGCTGGCCGAGCCCATCTGGTTCCAGTTGGAGAACAGGCCGAAGTTCATCGAACCCCAGGTCGTACCCGTGTCGTGCGTGGTCGCGTAGACCAGGTGCTGACCGTTGTACGGCGCGTGGGTGAAGTCCTTCAACGACACCCAACCCGACCTCGGCTGCGCCAGCGCGCCGGTCGACGACCACCGGTACGACGACGGCAGGTTGCAGGTGCCCGTCGGCGGCGGAGT
>NZ_PNOZ01000173.1:0-918 GCF_002879555.1 Verrucosispora sp. ts21
GGGAGCGCGGCGGGGGGTGGGGTCGGTCAGGAGAGGGCGGCTCGGATGGTGGCGACGATGTGGGACGGGCGGCGGTAGAGGTCGCGGTCCGTGAAGTAGCGCATCCGCCAGCCCTGCGCGTCGAGCCAGTTGACGCGTTCCCGGTCGTACCGCAGGGCATCGCGATCCAGGTGGCTGAGGCCGTCGTACTCGATGCCGACCCTGCGCTCCCGGTAGCCCAGGTCAAGGCGGTAACGCAGCGCGCCGTAGCGGTCCGGAACCCACAGTTGCGGTTCGGGTGGAGGCAGCCGGCCGTCCAGCAGCACCAACCGCAGTTGGCTCTCCTGACGGCATTCCGCCCGCCCGTCCGCCAGCGGCACCAGTTCGCGCGCCTGCCGCACCCCGCGCAGCCCGCGATGCGCGTACACCTCGGCGAGCAGATCGTCCGGCGTCACCGCCTCGGCGCGCAGCGCAGAATCCAGGACGGGAAGGGCATCGAACCGCGACACGGTACGCGCGAGGTCGATCGCACAGCGCGCCGCCGGTACGCACGGCAGGCCCTGCACGAGGACCGGCTGCACCGGCAGCACGCAGTGATGCACCACCAGCCCGGGCAGTCGAGGTTTCGGCACGGTGGGTGGCACCTGGACGTGCACGAGATCGTCGCGCAGTACGCCGAATCCGTGCCGCCGGGCCGCAGTCTGCCGGGCCAGCATGGCCCCCGCCGGCAGACACAGCAGGAGCGCCCGTAATTCGTCCTCGTCGTCGACGGGCTGATCGGCGTAGACACCTCGCCGCACCCGGCGCAACTCCTCCCGGCTGAGCCGGGTACGAAGACGACGGGCGGTCAGTGTGCGCATCAGGGTTTCCACCCGCCACAGTTGAGCAGTCATCCCGGCACCCTGCCCCGCAGCCCGCCCGCCCCTCCACCCCACACCC
>NZ_PNOZ01000175.1:0-904 GCF_002879555.1 Verrucosispora sp. ts21
GCGATCACCGCGACCCCCCGACCTCCCCCACCCCTTCGATCACCCCGAACCCCCGAACCCCGGGCGCCTTCACGACCAACCACCTCACGACCGTCGTGATCGACACCGTTACGCCGAAACGGCGCTTTCCCGCCCCCCAGGATTCCGCCGTTTCGGTGTAACGGTGAGGGCTTGGCCGGCCGAACTGTGCGATGACGGTGGGAGGCTTCATTGCCGCGTCTAGCCTCTCGGCAGGGCTGGCCTGTCACCTGACCCGGTCGACCGCCTGCAGGGCTGTCGGCTGTCGTGCTGTTCTGGCCATGTGCTGTCCTGCCCCTGGTCACGGGCTGTCCGCGCCCCTGGTCACGGGCTGTCCGCGCCCCTGGTCACGGGCTGTCCGCGCCCCTGGTCACGGGCTGTCCGCGCCCCTGGTCACGGGCTGTCCGCGCCCCTGGTCACGGGCTGTCCGCGCCAGGGGCGGGATTTAGGTTGTTTGGGCTAGCTTTGGGTGGTTTGCCAGCTGAAGACGGCGCGGTGTGGCCGTTGGGGTGTGCCCCGGCGCGCGGTGATCGACACCGTTACGGCGAAATGGCGGTATCCCGCCGAGTTGGACCCCGCCGTTTCGGCGAAACGGTGCGAGTCCCTCCCGCCGACGCCGTTTGCCTCGGCCGTTGCTGCCTGCCTGCGCTCCTCCGGTGGCCGGAAGTGCGGCCGGCGCGCGGTATGTCCGGTCTGGTGTGCGGGCGTCCGGGCAATGGTGGCGGCCAGCGGGCGGTTGGACGGACGTACCTTGACCGGCCGGCGAAGGCGGCGGTGCCGAGTAGATGGCTCCGACGAGTGGCCGCCTCCGGGATGTGGATGGTCAGCTCTCGGGAATGGTGGTGGCCGGCGGGTCGTTGTACATGTCTGACCGGCCGATGGAAGC
>NZ_PNOZ01000176.1:0-898 GCF_002879555.1 Verrucosispora sp. ts21
TAGCCTGGGTGATTCACGGTGATCGCCGAGATGCGCTGTTCGTCGGCGTGTAGATAAGCGGAAGTGCCTGCCCTGCAAGGGAAACTTGTGATTGCGACATCTACAGGTTTCTCTCTGGGGGAGGCACTTCCAAGGTGCAGCTTACGGCGTGGTCGAAGGATCTACGGGTCACCGCGGGCGGTTCAGGTGTGGTGTCGCACGTTGGTGCGGCGTTGCTGCGGTTGCTGGCGGATCGGGCCGGGTTGACCGCAGGGTTGTCGGCGGGGCTGGCCCGGGCCGGCTGGTGGCCGATGCATGATCGGGGTCGGGTGCTGGTCGACCTGGCGGTGATGATCGCTGACGGTGGGGAAGCCATCAGCGATATCGACGTGCTGCGCCACCAGCGTGAGGTGTTCGGGCCGGTGGCCTCGGACACCACGGTGTGGCGGGCCCTGGACGAGATCGGCGCGGTGCAGTTGCGGCGTATCGCCAAGGCCAGGGCGAAGGTCCGCGCCCGGATGTGGCAGCTGTTCGGCGGCCCGCCGGCGGCGAGGGCGGCCGGGCGGGACATCGGCACCGGCGTGGTGGTCCTGGACGTCGACTCCACGATCGTGATCACACACAGCGACAAGGAAGGCGCTGCGGCCACCTACAAGCACAGCTTTGGTTTCCACCCGATCCTGGTGACCTGCGACAACACCGCCGAGTTGCTCGCGGTGAAGCTGCGGCCGGGCAACGCCGGCGCGAACACCGCCGCCGATCACCTCGACGTGCTCGCCCAAGCCATCGCGCAGGTCCCCGCGAAACACCGCCGGCACCTGCTCATCCGCGGTGACTGCGCCGCGGCCACCCACGCCGTGCTCGACTGGCTCCACGAGCAGGACAGCAAACGCGGCCGGCGGGTCGAGTACTCCCTCGG
>NZ_PNOZ01000177.1:0-886 GCF_002879555.1 Verrucosispora sp. ts21
GTGCCCCGTCGGCCAGGGCATCCGGGCGGTCAGGCTTGATCCCTGCGCGGGTGGGCTCCCCCGGAAACCCGTCCGTGGCATGCGCCGTCGTCGGCTTACGAATCACGGGGTCACGGGGTCACGGGCACGGGCCACGGGCCACGGGCCACGGGCCACGGGTCAGCGTTCGGGTTGCGCTCGGGTTGCGTCCGCTTTTCGGTCAACGGGGTGAGGCGGGGCTGAGAGCAGCATGCGCTGTCGCTGCGGTTGTGGGGATCGGGCGGGCGCGACTTCCCAGAGGTTTGCTGGGTGCAGTGCGGGTGATGGCGCGTCAGCCCGGTCCTGCTGGGTGGGGTCTGCGTGGCCGCGCGCAACAACGCCGAAGTTGCTGGGTGCAGGCCGCGTCGACACCGCAACATCACCGAACTTGTCGAGGGCGTCCGGCGCGACGCCGCAACAGGACCAGGTGATGCCGCCTCAGCTCGTAGCTGCTGGTCGGGTCCGGCGTGACGCGCACAACCGACTGGGCTGGGCCCGGCGGCCGCTCGCAATACCGCCGAAGTTGCTGGGTGCTGCGTGGGGCAATGCCGCAACAACGCCGAAATTGCTGGGTGCGGGCCGAGTTGATACCGCAACATCGCCGTACTTGCTGGGCCTGGTGCGGGGCGATGCCGCAACAGGGCACTCTGCACCGGCACCTGTGCGTCCGCCACCGACAGCTCTTGTCCAGGAGGTGGCTCTGCAACAACGCCGAAGTTGCTGGGTGCACGCCGGAGCGATGCCGCAACATCGCCGCTATTGCTGGGCCTGCTCCGGGGCAGCGCTACAAGGGGGCGAGGTCGGGGCCAGCGCGGTCGGGGCCAGCGCGGTCGGGGCCAGCGCGGTCGGGGCCAGCGCGGTCGGGGCC
>NZ_PNOZ01000178.1:0-784 GCF_002879555.1 Verrucosispora sp. ts21
CCTCGATGATTCGTGCCTGACGCCGGCTCCTTCGGCCCGGCGGAGCTGATCGTTGTTGATCGATGCTGCTGGGTTGCGGGCGTGGTGGTGGGCCGTCTGTCGCGGCGGTGGGCGTGGTCTCCTGGGGTCCTCCGGGTTGTTGGGGCGGTGGCTGTGCTGGTCAGCCGGGGTCGGGGATGGCCGTGATCTGGTTGAACGCGGTGGTGATCTGTTCGGCCCAGGGCCAGGTGGCGGGGATGCGTAGCGTGCGGCGGCGTTGGCCGTGCACGAGGCGGGCGGCGGTGTGCAGGAATCGGTAGCGCAGTCGTTTCGGTTCGGCTTTGGCCAGGTCGCCGTCGAGGCCGATGAGCTGCAGCCAGGCGATCAGGTCGGCGGCGATCGCGGCGGCGGTGCACCAGGCCTGGTTGATGGCGAACTCGCGGGAGGGTAGGCGACCCAGGCCGGTGTCCTTGGCGCAGCGGATCCGGTCCTCGACACGGGCGTGGGCCCGGTGGCGGGCCTCCAACCACTGCAGGACACCTGTCGTGGTGTTGGTGACGAACGCGGTGTAGCGCCAGCCGTCGCGGTCCTCGAACAGGGTGAGTTGGGCGCCAGGGTGGGGACGTTCCCGCCGGACGATGACCCGCATCCCGGCCGGCCAGCCGGGCAGGTGCAGCAGGCCGGTCAGTTCGGCGACGGCGGCGCCGTCGCGGACACCGCCGTCGGCGTTGATCGCCGGTGACCACGCCTGGGCGGGTAGGGCGGTGATGGCGGCGCGTTCGGCCTCGCCGATCGACCAGCCGAG
>NZ_PNOZ01000017.1:0-102552 GCF_002879555.1 Verrucosispora sp. ts21
AGCCACCACCCGCCGCCACCGCGGACACCTCAACCCCGCTTAACTTCGAAGAGCCCCGATGACGGGGCTCCGGACGGAACCGGACGACGAATCGACCTCCCGGTCGCCTGAGGAGCCGCCTACACCCCGCGCGCACCTGAAGCCTCTTCCAAGAGGAACGGCAAGGCGGTGCGGAGCCTCGACTGCGACGTCCAGCGGATGGTCGTGCCGGTGTGGGACGAGTCGGCCAGGGCGCTTGCTTGTGGCGCCGTAACGCACGCAAACAATCCGTGGCGGCGTCGACAGCCAGCCTTCGATAATGACCGGTGTGGAAGAGGTCGCGGTCGTCGTCGCCCACAACGAGCGCGTGACCCTGCGCGTCGGCGACGTGTTCCTGAAGGTCGACAGCGATCAGGCGCGCATCGATGTCGAGGTCGAGGCGATGCGGCTGGCACCCGTCCCGACTCCCGAGGTCCTGTGGCGCAAGCCGCCCGTCCTCGCGATCGCCGCCGTCCCTGGCCAGGCACTCGGCCGTCTCGGTGAGCCGTCACCCGCGTCACCGGCGGCGTGGGCCGCGGCGGGTGCTGCGATCCGGAAGCTGCACGACGCGCCACCGCCGCCGTGGGTCGGTAAGAAGCTCGTCGGGTTGGACGCGGAACTCGAGCGCGAATGCGCCTGGCTCGTCGACAACGGCGTCCTGCCTGCCGGCCTGGTCGACCGTAACCGCGAGATAGCCCAGGCCGCGATTCGGCCGTGGACGCCAGTGTTCATGCACGGTGATCTGCAGATCACCCATATCTTCACCGACGGCGACGAGGTCACCGGGGTGATCGACTGGTCCGAGGCGGCACCTGGCGATCCGCTGTTCGACCTGGCCATCCTGACCCTCGGGCACGAGGAACGTCTCGGCGACCTCCTCGCCGGTTACGGCACCGACGTCGACCGGGACCTGATCCGCGCCTGGTGGTCGCTACGCAGCTTGCTGGCATCCCGCTGGCTGATCGAACACGGCTTCGACCCCTCCTCGCCAGGCTGCGAGTTCGACGTACTGAGATCACAGATGGGTTGACCTCAACCAGAGTTGAGGTGCTTCACTGCCTGCCGTGGATCTTGATGGTGTGCGTGTCGTCATCACCGGTGCGGCACGGGGCACGGGGCGACTCCTGGCCGAAGCGTTCGCCGAACGCGGCGCACAGGTCTTCCTCTCGGCCCGCGACCTGGCGGCGGCCGAGCATGTTGCGGATGCGATCAGCCGGCGAGGGCCGGGTCGGGCTCACGCGTTCCGCTGCGACCTCGCCGTACCGAACTCCGTGCGCGTGTTCGCCGCGGCCGTGGCCGACCGGACGAGCCACCTCGATGTGCTGATCAACAATGGTGCCGCATACCTCGAAGGCGAGGACCTGGCGGACGGCTCCGACGATGCGATCGAAAGCGTGATGGCCGCGGGCGGAACCGGCACCGTGCTACTGACCAAGCACCTTTTGCCGCTGCTACGCGCATCGTCGCGGCCTGACGTCGTCAACATGATCTCCGCGTGCGGCGAGGTGGGGCACCGCCGTTCAGGCGCCCATCCCGCGTTCTACGCGGCCAAGCACGCCCATGCCGGGCTCGCTGAGATCCTGTCGTACCGGCTCCGGCCGGAAGGGATCCGAGTGATCTCCCTGTTTCCACCGGACTTCGTCCAGGACGGGCCGCGGCAGGCGGACAGCGACCTCACCGCGCGGTCGGTCATCGACTGCGTGCTCTTCGCGGTCGGTCAACCACGAGACTGCTTCATCCGCGAGTTCCACTTCGAGCAGGTGCGAAGTCCGTACGCGTGAACGCCCGCGGTGCCAGGCAGCCTGGCTGACGAGGCTTCTCGGCGCAGGTCAACGCGCGCGTTCGCCCACGACCGGAGCATTCACCAGGATTGCCGGACCAGTCAGTTGACGGGCCTACCCGAGCAGCGTCGCCGCGGCGGCCAGGGTCGCCAGCGACAGCGTCGTGGTCACCACCACCGCCCGATTGGCGAACGCCTGGCCGACACCGTACTCCTGGCCGAAGATGAACGTGTTCTGCGCTGTCGGCAGGCCCGCGCACACCACCACGGCGAGCAACTGCGGCGCGGACAGGTGCAAGGCCAGCCCGGCCGCGTACGCGATGACCGGCTGTGCGACGAGCTTCAACGCGGTGATCACAGCCAGCTCGGCCACCCCGACCGGTTCGGCCGGCTCTGCCCGGGACGGCGCCGTGTGGTGCAGGGACGCGCCGAGGGCGACCAGGGCCGCCGGAACCGCGGCACCCGCCAGCAGGGTGAGCGACGCGTCGGCCGCCGACGGCAGTTGTAGGTCGGCAGCCGAGCACGCGACGCCGAGCAGCGACGCCAGGATCACCGGGTTGCGTACCGGCAGGGAGGCGATACGGCGGACCCGTACCCGCCCGGCCGGGTCGCTGTGCCGGTCCAGGGCGACCAGGATCACGGGTGTCACCACCAGCGCCTGCAGCAGCACCACCTCCGCCAGGAACGACACGTCGCCGAGAACCTGCGTGGCGATGGGGATGCCGAGGTTCGCCGAGTTGACGTACCCGGCGGCCATGCCCCAGATGGGCCGTTCGCCGGGTGCGCGACCGAACAGCCGGCTCGCGCCGACCCACCCGAATCCGAGGACCACGGCGGTGCTCACCGCGAAGGCGAGCAGCGGGCGGCCTGCGAACCCGGAGAGCGGCATTCGGGACAGGGCCAGGAACAGGGCGGCCGGCATCGCAAGGTGGAATACGAACCGGCCGAGCACCGACGCCCCCGCCTCGCCCAGCAGGCCCCACCGACAAGCCGCGTAGCCGACCGCGGTGAGAATCCAGATCGGCACGAACGCCGACACCAGGCTCATACAGGCGTCACCGGCAGGCGGGCATCGCACCGGCCCAGGGACTCGCGGGCACCCGGGATGTACGAGTCGAGAGACCTGGCGATGACCTCGACCCGGGCGAGGATGTCATCAACCTGCCGCAGGTACGTCGATCGGGGAGCCACGCGTTCAGCCTCGCATCCCCTCCGGGCCGAGCACACGCCCCGCTCTCGCACGGCTCTGACGGGCCAATCCCCACGTGCACATCGCGGCCGAGCGCAGACGTGCGGCAAGCCCGGCGTGGCCGACTCCGGTCTGTCCAAGCTCGGGCCGCCCGGCCGATGGTTCCTGGAGTCAGGAACCTGCGCCCGGACCCTTCGGATCCACCGGAGGGAAGGGGACAGGGCTGATCGGGACAGGACTGGGCAGGTCGGCCGGCGGGGAGGGGACAGGGCTGATCGGGACAGGGCTGGGGAAGTCCACCGGTGGCTGATCGGCGGGCGCGGACGGCGGGGCGTCCCGGCTCACCGCCAACGCCAGTGGCGTGCCGACCATGAGGGCGGCGACGACGCCCGCCACCCCCACCGAGACGGTGAGGGTACGACGCCGGCGCGCCCGGGCGACGGCGGAGTCTGTCAGGTTCATCGGAACTGCCTCCTCGGCAAGGTCGGTAAGGGTGGATCGGATGAGGTCGTCGATCGGGGTGTTCATCGCTTCAGCTCCAGCACGAGTTCGGCACCGGGCAGCACCTCACGCAGCCGGCTGACCGCCCGGTGGGTCCGGCTGCGGACCGTCCCGACCGAGCAGCCGAGCACCTCGGCCACCTGTTGCTCGGGCAGGTCCTCGTAGTACCGCAGGACCAGCACCGCACGTTGCGCCACGGGAAGGCGCAGCAGAGCTGCCCGCATGGCCAGCCGCAGGTCGGCATGGCAGCTGTCGTCCGGGTGTTCCCGCTCGACCGGCGAGCCGACAAGCGTCTCCCGTAGTCGTCCCCGGCGCCGCCACCAGCTGACCCGCTCGCGGTACATCACCGCGCGCACGTACCCCTCGGGGTCCTCGTGCCGGAGAGTCGGCCATCTGGCATACGTCTTGGCCAGCGCCGACTGCACCAGATCCTCGGCGGCATGCTGGTCGCCGGTGAGCAGGTACGCCGCCCTGATCAGGGCGGCGGTCCGGTTCTGCGCGAAGTCACCGAACCTGGCTCTCGCCTTGTCGTCCAACCGCTGAACTCCGTCCCGTACGCCTCATTCACCACCACAGACGCACGGGATCGCGCCCACTATCCACGAAATGCTGTCCATGATCGTCGAGGTGGAACTGCTCCGGGCCGGCGACCTCGACCACCGCGTTGGCCGGCGCGCCGACCACGACCTCGGCCACCGCGACGACGTCGTCGGCTGCCATCGGTTGGATCAGCACCGGTGCGAGGTGCACGGTGCAGCCGGCTTGCGTTGACTACGGCTCCTAGGATGAGTTCCTTGGTGGATGATTCCGCCGAGATTGCGCCAACGACATCACTCCTTGGTCGGGGTTTAGGGTGGTCATCGAATGCGCGACCTCAAGAGGTTCACGGCTGACTGGGCAATCTCGGTTCTGGGCACGCTGGTCTCTCTCGTCGCAATCGTCGCCACGTTGCTGGCTGGCATCAGCGGGCCGATGAGCGTTGCCCTGGGTCTCACGGGCGTGGCCACGAGCCTGTTGTTCGGGATGATGCAGAAACTCAACGAGATCAAGGAAGAGCAGGCCCGCGCGCACCGCGAACTGGACCAGGGCTGGACGCGAACTGAGTCTGCCCTGCGCTCGGTTACCGAGACGTACGATTTCATCAGCAGAGGCGCCAACCTCGGATTGTTCGACCCCGAGGTCAAGCGGCTGGCGAAGATCGGGCAGGCCAGCCGCGCGGAGAACCTCGATCACATCCTCGTGGAGCAGGCCGTGGCGCGGGTACGAAACACTCTGGACGACCTGTCCGGCCTCGCCGATGGCCGTCTGCAACTCGACTTCACGTACTCCAACGTGCTGCTGGATCTGATGCGCTCCGCCACAACCGAGGTGCTCGGCACGAGCCCGGCCGAGGTTGAGGACGTGTGGTGGCAGTTGCCGCTTTACCGCGAGTATCTGGAGATCCAGCGTTCGCTCATCGCCGACCGCGGTGTCCGAATCTCCCGCATCTTCATCTCCGAGAACGTGACACCGAAACTCTACGACCTCATGGAAATTGAGGCAAATCTCGGGATCAACGTCAAATGGGTGCAGAACCGCCGGATACAGAAGTCGCTTCGCGAGTCATTTGTTGTCATCGACGGAAGGATCATGCACCGGACCGTGTCGATGTCGGACCATGACGACGACAATCACTTCTCGCAGAATGCTGCCGATATCGCGAGCTATGCCGGCAAGTTCCACCGGCTTCTCCCGTTTTCCCAGGACCTGGCTTCCGTGGGGCCGCGGACATGATGGAAAGCCGGCCGCCAACCAGCGCTTGAGCCTGGTGGAGCGCACCGGGCCGGCTCGTGCTGGCCTTGGGAAGAACCCGGTGTCCGTGTGGGCCGCGACGTCGTGAAGCAATCGCACCACGTCAATCGATGTGGATGTGCATGCGCACGCACTGGCGGGCCTCCATCGAGTTCACTCGATCGCTCCTCTGGCGCTGTCCGTGGTGACGTGCCGTCACTTGCGGGCAGGTAACAGGTTCGATACACAATGGCCAGTACACCGAGCGCGCCGGAGCGAGAACCCAGTGTGATCCGCTGAGACCGATGGAGGCACGTCCATGGCGTTGACCCCGGAGGCCGGCGGTCGTGGCGATTCCGCGTCATCCGTGCCGATGCAGTCCCCGGGGCCGGTGAATACCGAGGTCGAGTGGGACAGGTTCGACCCGCAGGCCTATGTCCGGCACAACTACGCGGACCTGCGCTCCGACGACCGGGAGCTGCTCCGCCGAACCCGTGACTTCTTCGCCGCAGCGAAGCTGGCCGACGCGCGTTGTGTCGACGTCGGATCGGGTGCCAACCTCTATCCGGCCCTGACGCTCCTGCCGTTCGCGCACACCATCGATCTGTGTGAATGGTCGGCGTCGAATGTGCGCTGGCTGCGTACGCAGGTCGACGGCTACGACGAACTCTGGGATCCGTACTGGCAGGTCTGCGTCGAGCATCCGGCGTACGCGGCGCTGTCGGATCCGCGACAGCGCCTGGCTCAGGTCGGCCAGGTCTGCCGGACCAGCGTCTTCGACCTGCCGCAGCACACCTGGGACGCCGGCACGATGTTTTTCGTGGCCTGCTCCATCTCGGCCGACCGGGCGGAGGCCGAACACGCCGTCACCCGGTTCCTGCGGGCGCTGCGTCCCGGCGCACCCTTCGCCGTGGCCGTCATGCTCGGATCCGTCGGCTACCGCGTCGGCCTGCGCTCGTTTCCGGCCGTGGCGTTGCACCGCGCCGAGGTGGTGGCTGGCATCGCGGCCGGCGCGTACGACGTGACCGTCCACGAGGAGCGCCCTCGACCGCCGTTGCGCGACGGATACCTGAGCATGCTGCTGACCACCGGCCGCACCCGCGGATAGGCGCCGGCGACCGTCATGGTCGCCCCCGACCGGATGCCCCGGCCTGCCGCGTGGAACCCTGCACCACGTCCTGCGGCTCGCTGACATGCGGGTGGCAGAGCGTCTCCGGTGACACTCGACCGGCCCGTTACCATGACACTGCACATCCGTGCCGGTCATCGTGGATCACCGTGCGCGCGGCAACACCAGCAATTCCGAGTCGGCGACTACATGCAGACGGCGGTGGATCATGCGGATACAGCCGCGCCAGGAGATCCTCGACATCTGGCGGGCCACGGTGCGGAGCTGCTGGGAAAAAGGCGAATGGCACTGGGGCGGCCGAAGCGGTAGCAATTCCATCAATGATGCCGAGCAACTGCTGACCCTGCTGCTGCCCGCATCGAAGATCCCTGCGCTGTCGCTCGACGACCCCGACCGCGCCGACGACGAGGTGATCGAGTCCCTCAATTCCCTCGGCGGTGCGATCGAAATACCCCGACGGCTGGTCACCGTCATGATCGATTACTTCCGGCGGTACACCGCCGAGGACGGCACGCCCGTCTTCGGCGGCGGCGGCTACCTCACCCCCGTCGAGGGCGGCCCGGAGCTCACCGAGGAACAACGTTCCCAGGACATCGTCGACTCGTTCGCCGTCTCCGTCACCCTCACGCTGGCGACCATCGGTTTCGTCAAGGTCTACCGCAGCGCTACCCAGCGACGGGAACTGCTCGCGCAACTGGACGAGTTGGAGACGATGGCCAGCATTCGGCTCACCGCCGCCATGGTGGGCCTGCTGCGCAGCTTCAGCACCTTCGTCTTCACCTCCACCGACGAGTACGGCCGACGACTGTGCGACATGGTCAACCAGGACGAGCTACCGCGCCGGGAACTCGTCGCGGCGCTGCGCGAGCAGTTGCGAGACACCATGGCCAGTCTGCGTAGCGTGGTCATCGGGTCGGGCCGGGTCACCGAAGACCTCGACAACAGCGACATGCTCTTCGAATGCGGCTGGTCGTGGGGCGTCATCGCCGGCGCCGAGGAAGTCCCCACCAGCGAGTCGATCGGTCGGCAACGCGAAGGCTCGGCCGAGAATGCCCCCTACCTCTACTTCACGGTCATCGCGATGGATGCCATCGAAGACCTGAACTCCGAACGTACCCGCCTGCTCGGCCTGCTCAACGAGGAACAACAACGGTTGTCCCGGGCGCTGCAGCTACGCTGGGAGCTGACCCGGACCTACTGGGCGACGGTGGCGACCTTCGGCAACCGTCGGCGATGGCCCATCGAGGACATCCCGTGGCGCACGACCGACGGTGACCGCACCGACTACTACACCCTCCAAGCGACGTCGCTGGCAGTCAAGGGACTGCTCGCGGTCGGACGCGGCGGTGACGAGGAACTCGGCCGCATCGCTGCGGTCCTGGTGGAACTGGCCCAGCGGGCCCGCGTCACCCGACGCGCAACGCCCGGCGAGTCAGCGCTGCTTGTGCACACTCCCGGTAAGCGGGTCACTCTCAATGACGATACGTCCAAGCCGATCATGACGTGGGTCGTGAACGAGTTCTCCACCGTGCTGCTGCAGCGGGCGATCACCGTCGCCGGTCTGCTGAGCAATGCCCGGCGGCGCAGCGAACTGCTCGAGTTGGCCGACGAGGTGTGGGACCACCTGCTGCTGCGCCGCATTCCCGACGGCCGGCACCGAGGGCTGTGGGACCATGCCGGCGGCGCTTTCCCCGGGCTGGCACCCAAGCCGGACGCGCCCTCCTGGTATCTGACCGCGCGGGTCGTACAGGCGCTGGTGAACGCCGGTCAGCTGCTCTGGGATCGGCCCTTCCCGCGCGCAGCCAGGCTCTCCGGGTACGCGCAGGATCTGATCGACGAAGCGGAATACCTGTTCGACCGGGAGTTGATGCGCGGCACGTTCGCCGGCGAGGCGATGCAACGCAGCATGCGCAGCATCCGGGCGAGCCTGCGCCAGGCGCAACTGCTGGTGGACGAACGCCCGGGCACGGCGGCCGCCCTGGCGAACACGCTGCTGCTCCTGCTCAACGACATCACTACCGGGCAGCAGAAAGCCAGCGAGGGGATCTGATGCTGGTCTTCGTCACGTCGCACAAGGGTGGCACCGGTCGTTCGGTGACCGCCGCGAACATCGCCTACCGCAGCGCCCTGTCCGGCCGTCCCACCTGTTACCTGGACTACGACTTCGGCTCGCCTACGGCCGGCATCACGTTTCAGATCCCGGACGCTGTCAACGGGGTGGAGGGCGCCGGACCCAACAACGGCGGCCTGCACCGCTACCTGCGCGGAGAAATCCCGTTTCCCGAGCAGCTGGACGTGTGGGGTAGCTCGGAACGGGCCAGCCTGCGCCAGCGACCGATCGGTTCGGGTCCGCTGGTGCTCCTACCCGGCCAGCGCAACGGCAGTGAGTTCGGTTTCACCAACGACATCGCCAAACGCTGCGCCGAGCTCTTCCTCCGACTGGAAGAGGAGTTCGACCTGACCCTGGTAGACCTCAGCGCCGGCCGGTCGTACGCCAGTCAGATGGTGCTGGCTGCCACCGCGACCCCCGCGCTACGCAAGGTGGTCGCACGCTGGTTGGTCTTCCACCGCTGGACTCCCCAGCACGTCACCGCCGCGGCTGATCTCGCCTTTGAGGCGGGCGGCATCCTCGCCATGGCCAAGGAGTACGGCCACGAGCCGGAGCGGCTGAGGGAGTCGCTGCGTTTCATCCGCACAGCAGTGATCGACTCCCGCGGCCCCGAGGTCGGCCACCTCGACCTCGCGCAGCAGGCATTCCTGCGCAAGTGCGACACGGAACTGTCGGAACTGGCCCGCCGCCGAGGTGTCGGACGCACGACGCTGCTCGGCGCGGTGCCGCTGGACCCGCTGTTGCAGTGGCGCGAACAGCTCATCTCGGACCATGACGTACAAGCCAAGATTGCGAATGTGAAGACGGTGGACGCCATCGTGGAGCTGACCGAAAAGCTCTTCGACGAGACCGCATGGGAAACCGTGTGATCGACGTGGATGTCAGGTTCCAGGAGGCAGCTGCGGTGCGTCGGACAGAGAGCGTGGCGTACTCACATCTGTCGGTCGAGTTGGGCCACTTCTACGCGGACGACTTCGGCAGCGGCTGCCAGGATCTGCGGCGCAGGTTCGCGCGCATCGCCGACTGGTCACCGGCGATCCCGGCACTTGCCCGCCAGGGACTGTCGGCCCCGCGCCAGCCGCGGATCAGCACCTGCTTCATGGTGGACGACTACTTCCACCGATTCGGCTCACCCCGCGAGGTGATCCCACAGGTGCAGAGCGCCGCGGCAGAGCTGGGCCTGGTGTTGGACTACGTGGCTCGGGAATCCAGCTTCGCCCGTCACGGCGGCGTCGAACTCGCCCAGATGGTGGTCGACACCCTCGTGGTGGAGCCACCTCGGCACACCACCGGAAGCCGGCCCCCGCTCAGTGAATCCGGGTGGCTGTCCAACGGCATGCGCTCGCCCGGGTACGTGGACGCGCCGGCGATGACCCTGCCTCGTCCCTGGTCCCCGCCGGTGCAGTCCGGTGACCCCCGGCACTCGATCTTCGTCGACATAGAGCTGTGGTCCGACGAACCGAAGACCCGGGAGTGGGCGTGCGCGCTGCTCGCATCGGTCTGGCAGATGGCCCGGCTGGGCGTGCTGCGACACCGCGGGCAGACGCTGATGCAACCGAGCCGGCTCACCGGCGAGCTGCCCGCCGACTGGGACGAGTTGCCGGCGATCGTCCAGCTCAACCCGACTGCCGCGCCGTTCTGCGCGTACCGCACACTGACCCTCATGGACACCCAGTACCTGCCGGTCGAGCTGGCGGTACGGACCATTCTCGGTCAGGTGGCGGTACCGCCGGCGGTCGCGCAACAGGTCACCCGGCGCGCTGGTGGTGAAGGGCTGGACCTGCCCAGCGAGCTCGTCGACCGGCTGAGTTACGTGTTCATCGGTGGGTGAGTGTGCTCAGCGCCCACATGGCTGGTCGACCGACATGCGGCCCGCCAGGTCACGCAGTAGCGCCAGGTTGCCCACACTGATCTGATCGCGGATCCAGTTCACCGACGAGTTCCACTGGCGGCTGAATCCGGGCACCTGCTCCAACCGGTCCCAGATCGGCCGCAGTCGCGGGTCGACCCGCGCGCCCGGCAACCACAGGTGCAGCAGGTGCTCCAACACCGGACGCAATCGCTCGACATGCTCCTGCCCGTTGCCGGACCGGGTGACAACGGCCTCCATCAGGGAGGAGAGCGTGGTCAGCAGCCAGTCGTGCAACGCGAGGTCCTCGCAGAGACCGGCCACGGCCGCCGGCACGTCCTGGGGGGCGAGCACCAGTTCGACCGTACGCAGGGTCGGGGAGTCCACGGTGACGACGGCCGAGACCTCCCGGTCCGGCTGCTGGCCCACCTGCGCGGTCCAGCGCAGCCGGGTACGCGCCGCACGCAGCGGCGGACGCCGGTCCAGCAGGTCGGACATCTGCACCCCGTCGAGCACCCGCCCGGTGATCGCCTCCAGGTTCAGCACGTCCGTGTCGTGGCCGTGCAGGAACCCCGAGGTCAGGTCGGCGCTGTCCAGCTTGCCGACCGTCTCCAGGACGCCCGGGTTGGCCAGATAGTGCGACCAGGGCTGGCGACGTTCTCCGGCGACGACCTGGATGACCGACGACGCCTGCACGATTCGGCCACCGGTGATGATGGCCCGGGTGACCACCGCGCCCACCCCCCGTAACCTCCTCCGCCTGGCGCTGGGCAGCCAGCAGTCCACGCCGGTGCGCACATCGGGCGAGACCGCATAGAGCGACGGACGGCGGGATGTCAGCACGGCCTCGCCTTCGACCAGGCTGAGTACCTGCGAACTCTGCTCCTGAACCAGCGCCGTGCTGTGTTGAAGCAGGTTGGTGTGCACCTCACCGAAAGTGATCATGGCTTCCTCCGCATCGCCGTCCGCCCGCAATCATCCTGCGGAATGCGACCCCCGCTGATTAACCTCGCCGTGACCTGCGCGGACACCGACCCCATTGAGACCCGGCGAAAACGGAATCGACCCGCGGGTCGGCGTCTGCCCTGGGGGCATCATAGGCCCGACATCGGCGGGAATCCTATGGCGGCGGAGCGTCGCCGGCCGCACGAACGTGACGACGACTGATATTTTCGATAGTGCGGACGCCAGCTACCCCTGGAGTTGCCGTTTATGAAGGTCTACCTTTCGGCCACTCAGAAAGACCTGCTGGAATATCGCGCTGCCGTACACGCAGTGGCACGCCGTCTGGAGATCGAGGACGTCGCCATGGAAGCGTACGGTGCCGACGTCCGACCACCGCTCGACCGTTGCCTGGCCGACGTACGCCGCTGCGACCTCTACATCGGACTTTTCGCCTGGCGCTACGGATTTCGCCCGCCCGGTCAGGAATCCTCCATTACCGAACTGGAGTACCGCGAGGCACTCGCGGCCGGAAAGCCCTGCCTGGTCTTCCTCCTCGCCGAGGAGACCCCCTGGCCGGTCGACCAGGTCGACCGGGGCGCCGACGGCGAGCGAATCGTCGAACTGCGCCGCGAACTCAAGGAACGACACCTGTGCGCCTTTTTCACCAGCGTCGACGACCTCACCGCCAAGGTCACCGCGGCGCTGGCCGACGTACGCAGTGGACGCTCTCCCGCACGTGGACCCGCCGATCCGGACACCCACCTACCCGAAGCCGTACGCAGCCACTACCACAAGCAACTGGCGCTCAGATATCAAGCCGTCCCGGTCGACGCCGTCTCACCACGTCCGACCATCGGCTACCTCACCGTCGGACTGCCGAAATTGTTCGTCGAGCCCCGAGTACACGAGGAAGCCCGCCCGGAGATGCCACTGGCCTGGTGGCGATGGGCCGGCACCACATCCGACGGCGACACCAGCGGCCTACCCGGCGTGGTGAACCCGGAAGAGCTCGAACGACTCTGGGAGGAGTACGCGGCCAAGGACGCGCTCTCGCTGTTCGACGTGGTCTGCGACCCCGGCCGCCGAACGATCGTCCTGCTCGGCGACCCGGGCTCCGGCAAGTCAGCGGCCGCGCAGTACCTGGCACTGGCACTGGCCGGAGCCTGCGACGAACCGCGACTCGCGGCGCTCAACCAGTACCTGCCCGTGCTGATCGAGCTCCGCTCCTACGCCGCGCACCGCGGCGACGGCCGCTGCGACGGCTTACTCGACTACGTCGGCCACCGCCACCAACAGGGATTGACCGGAATCGACCAGGAGGTGCTGGAGTCATACCTGCGCCAAGGCGGCCAAGCCCTCTTCCTCTTCGACGGACTCGACGAGGTGTTCGACCCGGCCCAGCGCGAAGAGGTGGCCGCACAGATCGCCACCTTCGCCAACGAGTATCCGGGAGTGCTGTCAGTGGTCACCTCACGGGCGGCCGGCTACCAGCGACACACATTCGCCAACGCCGGGTTCGACCACTTCACCCTCGAAGACCTCGACGACGAACAGATTACCCAGTTCCTCGACAACTGGTACCGCTACGTGATGCCCACCCCAGCTGTCGAAGCACAACGGCAACGACGACAGCTTCTCGACATGCTGCGCAACTCCCGAGCGATGCACGAGATCGCCGGCAACCCACTCCTGCTGATGCTCATGACGATCGTCGGCCGCAGCCACCCCCTGCCCCGCAACCGACGCCGACTGTACGCACACGTCACCGACGTCCTCATCTCCGAGTGGGACGTGACCAAACAACTGCGGGAGAGCCACGGCGACGTCCCCTCGCTGGACCTGCAGGCGAAGCGTCGACTACTGCGTCACCTGGCATTCCACATGCAGTTCCGGGAATCGGGACCAGCAGGCAACTACATCGACTCCGACGAACTGGGCCGCGTCTTCCGGGACCACCTCGTCGCGTTCTACGGTTTCGAGAACGAGCGGGCGCTCGCCATGGCCTACTCGATGATCGAAAAACTGCGTCACCGAAGCTTCATCCTGGAACGATACGGACTGCGACTGTTCGGGTTCGTGCACCGCGCGTTCCTGGAATTCTTCTGCGCCGAGGAGATCGTGGACAGGTTCGAAAACGACCCCGGTGCCTGGGACCTCGACCGGCTCCGCGCCCTCTTCCGCGAACACTGGGCCGACCCGTCCTGGCGAGAGGTGCTGCGCCTCGTCGCCGGTGCCCTACCCGCCCGGATCGCCAACGACCTGATCACCCTGCTCGCCACCGAGACCACCCAACCCTGGCCGCCGCTGAACCTGACCGCCCCGCCCTGGAACCTGGTGCTGGCCGCACAATGCGTGGCCGAAACCCCACAGCCCGCCGAACTGACCGCTGCGGGTAACGCCGTGCTGTGCCAGATCGTCCTGCTTGTCGAACACGGCATCTCCGCCGACGACCCCAACCTGACCGAGCTCACCGAACAGGAACTGCTCTCGTCGGTGCGGGCACTCGGGCCGAACTGGCCCGGCCGGCACACCTTCCTGAACTGGTACCGCCGCCGCGGCGTACGCACCAGCTGGCGCTCCGGCTCCACCTTTGCCACCCGGATCGCCGCAGCGCTGTCCACCACCGAGGAACACCTGGAGGAACTGCTGGTCCGGGAGCTCCAGCACGGCCGCGAGCGGCAAGCCCACCTCGCCCTGGTCGCCGGGCTCGCCGAAGCCGCCGGCCGGCTGAACGCCACCGACGGCGACCGTCACCGCTACCGGGACATCCTGATCACACAGGCCGGAGCCGAGGTCTCCACCGCCGTTCGGCAGGCCGCCGTACGGGCCCTGATCACTCACTTCGGCGCCGATGCCGACCTCATCCACGAGCTACGCGACCTCACCGACTCGCCCGACCCCGCGGTCCGCGCGCTGGCCGTACAGTCTCTCGGCGGTCGGGCGGAACTCAGCGACAACATCCGCCACGTCCTGCTCCGGGCCACCGAGGACAACGCCGCCACGGTACGACGGGCGGCGGTCGCCGTGCTCACCGCGCGCTGCACCGACCTACCGCACGCACCCGGCACCCTCCAGCGACTGCTGGCCACGGACTCCGATCCCGCAGTCGTGCAGGAGGCGCTGACAGCCCTGCTGGCCCTGCCCGAACACGCCGAGACCGCCCGCAGTCGCGCGCTACAGCGAATGACCGGCGACTCCCCGGACGAGGTGCGGCGCTGCCTGGCGACCAGACTGCTGCCGGGCCGGGCCGGCCCGGAGGAGACCGAGCTGTTGCTGAAGCTGGCCGGCTCAGACAGCTCCGCCCGGCTCCGCGCCACCGCCGTACAGCGGTTGACGCTCGTGCCTGACCCGGACGGCCGCTGCCGGGCCCGGCTGATCGATCAGATCGAACAGGACGAGGACGCCTCCGTGCGGGCTGCCGCCGTGACCGCACTGATCGACCGGGACAGCACCGACGACGCCAGCTGGACCGTGGTGGCGCGGGCGGCTCGCGCCGACGAGGACGCCACCGTACGCCTCGCCGCGGTACGCGCCCTGGCCGAGACCCACCCGGACCCGCGTACCGAAGAACTACTACTAGCCAGCGCCCGACGCGACCCGACCGCCAGCGTCCGACTCGCCGCCGTCGACCTGCTCACCGGCCGACAACTGTTCGGCCGTGCCACCCGCGACCTGCTCATCAGCCGAGCCTTCGAAGAGCGCGACGCGCTCGTCCGACTGCGGGTCACCCGAAGCCTGGCCCGTCTCGCCGACCCACCCGACCCCGCCGTACGGGAGTGCCTGGCCGAACAGGTCAGCCGAGATCCCGACCCGAACGTGCTGCGCGCGGCCGCCGACGCGCTCGCCCGGCACGGCGAGACCGACAGCCTTGTCGAAACACTGTGCCGGCGAGCCCGCCGGGACAGCTACGTCGGCATCCGGTTGGCCGCCGTGCGGACGCTCTGCCGTCACGGCAGTCCCGACGTGGTGACCGACACGCTGCTGGAATGCGTCGAGTCAGACACCGACCCGACCGTGTTCGACGCCGCGGTCTGCTGCCTCACCGAGCAGGGGAGCGCCTCCATGGCGGTGACACTGCGACTGATGCGCCGCCTGTCCGACCAGGACCCGGCGATCCGTGCCCGCATCGCCGCCGCGCTCGGCGAACACTTCGGCACCGACCCCGAGGTTCAGGTGCTGCTCGTCGGACTGGTCCGCGACGACCCGGCCCTGGAGGTCCGGCGCCGAGCGGTGGAACAACTCGGCGCGACCCTGGCCGGCCGGGCCGGAGTGCCGGAGCTGCTGCTCCGGCTGGCCGCTGACAACGACTGGGAAATCCGCCGGACCGCATTGCTGGCGCTGACCCGACACCACTACCGAGACACCCGGACTCGAGAGCTGCTCATACGGCTCGGCCGCCAGCGGGACGACGACACCGTACGGCGCCTGGCCGGGCAACTGCTCGCCACGCTGCCCGACATCACGCCCGACGACTTTCCGTGATCCACGGCCTCGTGCAGGGCCCGGGAAACCGCTTGTCGTCAGCCGCGCTACCTGCCTAGCCTGCTGGCTGTGCGGACCCTTCACCTTCCGACTCACCGAGTGTGCCGGTGAGCGGCCGACTTCGTGAGATCGCTCGCTAGACGGTGGCGATCGCCGAGTCGGGACGCTATCGCAACGCCGCCGGTGATGAGGTCGTCATCGGCGAGGCGGTACGTGCCGCAGTCGCCGGCACGCGCCATCACCTGCCGAACGAGGTCCTCGCGGTGGAAAGCGCGGCGCCTGGCGCGGGTGAGGTGGAGGTGACGTACGAGTCGACGTTGCAGGCGGCTTACCGGCTGGGGCCTGGGGCGGCCTGTCTGGTGTTCGCGTCGGCGAAGAACCCGGGTGGCGGATTCCTGGGCGGGGCGAAAGCGCAGGAGGAGAGCATCGCCCGCGCATCGGCGCTGTACCCGTGTCTGCTTACGGCACCAGAGTTCTACACGTTCCATCGAGGACAGCGGGATCTGCGGTACAGCGACCGCGTCATCTACTCCCCGAACGTGCCGGTGTTCCGTGACGACAAGGGCAACCTGCTCGACCAGTCGTACACCACATCGTTCCTGACCGCTGCGGCGCCGAACCTTGGCGCGATCCTCCGCAACCAGCCCGAGCACGCGACGGACGTACCGGCGGTGCTGGTCCGGCGCGCCCGGCGGGTGCTGCAGGCCGCGGCTGCGCACGGGCATCGGACGCTGGTGTTGGGTGCGTGGGGGTGCGGCGTGTTCCGCAACGACCCCGCCGCGGTGGCCGGTGCGTTCGCCGACGCGTTGGAGATGGTCGACCGATTCGACCGCGTGGTGTTTGCCATCCGCGATGGTCTGCCGGGCACACCGGTGTATCGCACCTTCGTGGAGCGCTTTCCGGAACTGCCGTGAAATCGGCGGCTGGGAGCGCGGACGCACGCCCTCAACAGGCGGACTGCGGCGGCGCTGCTACCCGACGCCGTCCGCAGGCATCTCGGCTCCATCGAGATCCGGCAGATCCTTGCTGACGACGGCTGGCTGCCGCCGAACGGGACGATATATCGATCTCCTCGCGGATGGGGTGGAGGGCAGAATGCACGCTGTGCTCACTGCCACCCATGACCTGCTGAACTCGCTCGATCCGTTGCCCTACCGCAAACGGATGAACCGTCTCGCGCAGTGGGCGCAGACTGCCCCTGACCGGGTGCAGGTGTGTGCCGACCTCCGCGAGCGGGGCCCCTACGAGCGGCACCTCGCTTTCGTCGCGGCGCGGGTGGCGGGGGACAGCGATGGCGTCGTCGCGGCGCTGCGTGATCCCCAGCCATCGATCAGGGGTGCCGCGCTCACCTCGGCGCTGCGTATGGGTCTCCCGATCGGTGAGGTCACCGATCGGCCGGCGGTAGAGCGACGGCGTGTCTATCGGGATCTTCGCCGCCGGCCCGCACCGGACATCGCCGATGCGCTGATCGGCGAGATCCGTGCCCAGTTCGGTGATGAAGAAGCCGCCGCCTTGTTGCCGGCATGCGGCACCGCGACGGTGCGGGCGTTGCTGCCCGACCTGGAGCACGCGACGCGCCTGGAGCGGCTTGTCCGGTGGCACGCCGGCCCGCTGCTGGACCGGGTCCGCGAGCGGCTCGCCGCAGCCCGACCCGAACTGCGGCAAAGAATCTGGGTCGAGGCCGCTGCTGCGGTGCTGAGGTGCGACCCGGCGCAGGCACTCGACCTGCTCGAACGGTACGCGCCTGAGGAGTGGCTACCCGGCCCTCTCACCGCGTACGGGGTGCTCGCGGCGTACGACGCCAGCCGGGTTATCCGGCTGCTCACCGCGCCTGGCCGGGCTGCGTGGCTGCGGCGTTCCGCGCTTCCGCCGGCTGTGCTGCGGCGGCTGGCGGTGCTGCCCACCGACGAGTTGGTGTCGCTGGCCAGTCGGCTCCACGACCGCAGCCGGGCTCTGGCGGCACTGCTCGATGCTGTCGCGCCGGCCCGGCGTGGGGAGCTGTACGACCGTGCCCTGGCCGAGGTCGACACGGCGGCGTGGATACCGAGCGCCGAGATCATGGAGGTGCTGCCAGCCGCGGTCCGGGTGCGTGAGGCGAACCGGGTGCTGGGCCTGCCGAAGATCCGCGAACGGGAGGCCGACGTACGGACCTGGTCGGCGTACCTGAACTGGCCGCAGGCGTCCGCGGCGCTGGAGAACGCGCTGCGTTCGGGCGACGCCGACGAGCGGGCGCACAGCTACACGCTGCTCTTGCAGGCCGCCCGCCGCTCCCGTGACCCACAGGCGGTGGCGGAGGTGGTTGTGCGGCTCAGTCGGCTGCGTAACGAGCAGGATCCGGTCCGGGCCGCCGCGCTCACCGCACTGGCGAGGGTGGCGCCACTGCTCACCGCGGACACGGCAGCCGGTCTCACGCAGCTGAGCACCGACGCGGTCGACGCCCGTGACGCCTCCGCCGCCACCACGACAGCACTGAGTAGCCTCGCCGTCGACGTGCTGCAACACCACGTCGCCGTGCCGCCGCTGTGGGAGTGGGCGCTACTCACGATCGACCTGGTGAGCACCGGTGCCCACGTGCCGGTGCTGCGCCGCTTCGACACGGTGCTGCGGCGAGGGCAGGAGACGCTGGTCTTCCAGCGGCTGCACGACTGGGTCACGGCCGGCATCGACCGGGGCCGGTACGGGCCGCTCTTCGCGCTCAGCTACGCGTTCGGCAAACGAGCCTGGCGCGTGCCGCAACTGCAGGACCTGCTGCGTCGCGCGATCGGCCCGCACACGCTGCCCTCGGTGGCCCGTACCGCAATCGGATTGTGGCTGGACGATCCACGTACGCGTGCGGGCCGCGTCGCCGAGGTAGTCGCGACCGATCCGTCGGCGGTGACGATCGACGAGGTGTGGACGACGATCTGCACCGTCCGCACCGACCTGCTCGACCAGGCGCTGGACCACCGTCCCCGCGGCCGGTTCATCGAGGCGGGAACGCCGTGGGTGCCCGTCCGGGCGGTGCACCCGGAGCGTTGGCTGCCCCGCCAACAGGCCCGCTTCGTGCACCTGCAGGAACTCGTCATCGCCGACACAGGGCAGAAGGTGTGGTTCCGGGCGGCGGCGATCTGGACCGCTGCCCGCGTTCCGGGTGCGGGACGGGAGTTGGTGTTGCGTCACGTCGACGCCCCTGAGGTGGCGATTGCCGAGGCAGCGCTGGGCGCGCTGGTCTGGACCGACCGGCCCGACGAGGCACTGCGGCTCCTGCTGCGGTACGCCGACAGCGACCGGGCTCGGGTCGCGCTGTACGCGGCAGGCCGGGCCGCCCGGCACGTCGCACCGTCGCTGCTGGTGCGGCTGCTCAGCGAGGTGCTCACCGGCGCGGTGAAGATCATCAGCCGGAAGGAGGCAGCTCGGCTGCTGGCCCGCTACGGGCCGCCGCAGACGCTGACGACCCTGCTCGACGTCCACCGACGCCCGGACGCGCACCGCGACGTGCGCGCGGCGATCGTGTCCGCCGCCCGGCAGCGGCTACACACCGACGCGAGCTGGACCATCCTGCGGGCCGCCGTCGACGGTAGCCGGGAGGAGCGCCGCGCCGTCCTCGACGCGTACCCGGACACGATCCCGCACCGACACCGCCCGGCCTACGGCGCGCTCGTCGTCGACGCCTGTCGGGCCACCGACCGTGAGATCCGACGTGCCGCGTTCGTCCAACTCGGGGCCTGGTCACCGTGGCTGACCGGAGTCGCCGACCTCGTCGTGCACCGCCTCATCGACCTTGACGAGACGACCACGTCCAGCGAGGTCGCCGATCTGCTCAAGGCCGGCGGCGACGACGTACTCCGTGATGCGCTGACACGCCTCGTCGCCCGGGATGCCGACGACAACCATCCTGGCGACCCCGCCACGGGTGACCGCCCGCACCGACGCCGCATCGAACTTCTCGCCCGGGGTGCGGCCGTCCGATCCGGCCACCAGCCGCCCAGTGCCGACCGCAGCACACTTGTCGAATCAGCACGCTGGCTCGCCACCCGACCCGGCTTCACCGGCACGGCGACCGCGCTGCTGGTCGACCTTCACCGACTCGACAATCTCGACGAGATCGCCGACCTGTGCGAAGGCCGACCCGTCCTCGCGGTCCGCACCGCCGAACGCGTCGGCGTCCGCCTGCGCAGCCTGCACGAGTGGCCCGACACCGACGCTCTCGCCACCACCATCGTCGACCTGGCAGAGCGCGGCGACCTTGCCGGTGGCCTGTTCGCGGTATCGCTGGTCCGTCACGGCGCCGGCTTCGGATGGAAAACGCCATGGCGAGACCTGCTGATCCGGCTACGCCAGCACCCGGACCTCGACGTGCGCGCAGAGGCATACGCCATCGACATGAGCTGACCGGGGTAGCCGTGTCCCCACCGTTATCGGGGCACCGGTCGCCCGGTCACCATCTCCGCGCGGGCTCAGGACCGTCGGGTTCGGTCGCCGGTCCAGGCCGCTTCGAGGATCGCGGTCAGGCTGGCGGTGTCGGTCGGGCCGGGATGGTTTTGGATCAAGCGGGTGACGCCGCTGGCCATCTCCGCGAAGCGGGGCAGGTCGGCGCGGGCCACGCCGATGTCCGCCAAGGTGGGCGGGATGCCGATGTCGGCGAGGAGCCCGTCGAGCCAGGTGAGGAACGTGTCTGTGGCCTCGGCATCCGAGGCGTCGGTCACGTCGAGCCCGCACACCCCGGCGAGGACGGCCAGCCGGTCGCCGATGGCGTCCCGGGCTGCGTCCAGGGCGTAGGGCAGTAGCAGCCCGACGCCCAGGCCGTGCGGCGTGTGCGTGGCGGCGCCGATGGGGTACTGGAGGGCGTGCGGGGCCGCGTTGCCCGCGTGGGAGAAGGCGAGTCCGGCGAGCATGGACCCGTAGGACATGTCGGCGCGTGCCTGCGTGTCGCCTCCGTTGCTGACGGCACGGCGCAGGCTACGGGCGATGCGCCGTGCGGCCTGGAGCGCGTAGTGGTCGGTGACCGGGTTGCGGCCGAGGAACACCTGTTCCACGGGGTCGCGTGGTCCGTGGGCCCGGGGTCGGGCGGTGTAGCTCTCCACCGCGTGGCAGAACGCGTCGATGCCGGAGTGGGCGGTGACGGTCGCCGGGCAGGTGTAGGTGAGTTCGGGGTCGACGATGGCGAAGTCGGGCACGATGTGGACGCTGGAGACCCCGACCTTGAGGGCGCGGTCCGGGTCGGTCAACACCGAGACAGGGGTGAGTTCGGAGCCGGTGCCCGACGTCGTCGGGACCGCGACGAGAGGAATCGTCGGCCCCGGCACTCTGGACTCGCCGTAGTAGTCGCGCGGCGTTCCGCCGTGGCGGCGGATGACGCCGACGATTTTGGCGAGGTCGATGACCGTGCCGCCGCCGATGGCGAGGATCACGTCGGCGTCCACCTCGGCGGCGGCCGTCACGGCCAGGGCGACGTCGGTGAGTGGCACGTCCGCGGTCGCGTCGGAGAACACCTTGACCGCCTCGACCTTCTCCCGTACGGCGGCCACGATGTCGGCCACGCCCGGCTGCCCCAGAAGCACCTGGTCGGTCACGATGAGGACGCGTGAGCCGCTCTCGGCCACCACTCGGGGGATGTTCTGCGCGACCCCTTCGCCCACGATCAGTTGGCGTGGTCCGCGGACGGTCTCAAGCATGTCGGTGCCTCTCGGAAACGGCGGCGACGATTGGCGGGGCGGACGTCCAGGTCACCTGCGCAACCGCGCCCGGGTGGCGCAGGCACATGCCCGGTGCCCGGGGCAGCAGGCCGGTCACGGGAGGTCGATCGCGGCGTAGGTGAGGTCGAGGTACTCGAGGATGCCCTCGTGCGACCCTTCCCTGCCGATGCCGGACTGCTTCACGCCTCCGAACGGCGCTGACGGGTCCGAGATCAGACCACGGTTGACGCCGAGCATTCCCGTGTCCAGCCCTTCGATGAAGCGCAGCGCACGCCGCAGGTCACGGGTGAAGACGTAGCCGACCAGGCCGTACTCGGTGTCGTTGGCCTTGGCGATCACCTCCTGGTCGGAGGTGAACGAGATGATCGGCGCCACCGGGCCGAAGATCTCGGCCTGCAGCATCCGCGCGTCGTCGGGCACGTCGGTGAGGACCGTGGGCGGGTAGAAGTGGCCCGGCCCGTCCGGACGTTCGCCGCCCACCAGGACCCGGGCGCCGCGACCGACGGCGTCGGCGACGAGGTCGTCGATCGTGGTGACCGAGACGGCGTCGATCAACGCTCCGACGTCCACGCCGTCGTCGAGACCATGACCCACCGACAGCGCGGCCATCCGTTCGGCGAAGCGTGCCGTGAACTCCTCGCGCACCGGTTCCTCGACGTAGATCCGGTTGGCGGCGACGCAGGACTGCCCGATGTTGCGCATCTTGGCCACCATGGCGCCGTCGAGCGCGACGTCCAGGTCGGCGTCGGCACACACGATCAGGGCGGCGTTGCCGCCCAATTCCATGGAGGTACGCAGCACGTTGTCCGCCGCCTGCCGGAGCAGGATCCGCCCGACCTCGGTCGACCCGGTGAACGACAGCTTGCGGGTCCGACCGTCGGCCAGCAGCGCGGAGACCACCTCGCCGGAACGCTTGGTGGTCACCACGTTGACGACGCCCGGGGGAACGCCTACCTCTTCCATGATGCGGGCCAGCAACAGCATGGTCAGTGGTGTCTGGGCGGCCGGCTTGGTGATCGTCGTGCAGCCCGCGGCCAACGCGGGCGCGATCTTGCGGGCGCCCATGGCCAACGGGAAGTTCCAGGGTGTCACGAACACGCACGGGCCGACCGGCTTCGGCACGGTGAGGATGCGGTAGCCGCCTGGGGGAGCGGTGCTGTAGCGGCCCTCGACGCGTACCGCCTCCTCGGCGAACCATCGGAAGAACTCCGCGCCGTAGGCCACCTCGGCCCGAGCTTCGGCCAGCGGCTTGCCCATCTCCAGGGTTATCAGCCGGGCGACCTCCTCGGACCGCTCGGTCAACGCCCGGTACGTGGCGGTCAGCAACTCTGACCGTTTCCGTGGCGGGGTCGCCGCCCACTGGCCCGCCGCCCTGCTCGCCGCGTCCAGAGCGGCGAGCCCGTCGACGACACCGGCGTCCGCCACCTCGGCGATGGTCTTGCCGGTGGCCGGGTCCTCGACGGCAAATGTGGCCCCGCTTGCGGCATCGCGCCAGGCGTCGCCGATGCGCAGCCGCCGGTGCTCGGGGGCCAGGACGTTCGTCGGGTCACTCATCGCGTCGCCTCCTGTGATCATCAACGCTGGGCTGCACCTGGGCGCAGGCAAGGACGAGCCGGGCGCGGCGTGTCGTCGCGCCCGGCGCGGTTACCGCCCCGCCTCGGACACCGACAGGCCGGTGTCCGCGTCGAACAGGTGCGCCCGGTCCAGGTCGACCGTGACCTGCAGCCGCTCGCCCGGCGTACCGGTGACCGTGGGTCGTGCCTTGACCTTGACGATCGTCGTCCCCACCTGGACGTCGACCACCGTCCGGTCACCGAGCGGCTCAAGCCCGTAGAGCTCTCCCGGCAACGACGCGTCCCCGCGTTGCTCGACGGACAGGTCCTCCGCCCGCAGGCCCAGCAGCAGCGGCTGACCGTCCTGCGCGGTGCTCCAGCGGGGCCGCGGCAGCGTCCACCCCTGCGCACCGACCAGACGATCTCCCTCGGCATGGCAGGCGAGCAGGCTGATCGGAGGGCTGCCGACGAATCCGGCGACCCACTGGTTGGCGGGACGCTCGTACACCTCGGTCGGTGTGCCGACCTGTTGCACCGTTCCCTCCTTGAGGACCGCGACCTGGTCGGCCATGGACAGGGCCTCGACCTGGTCGTTCGTCACGTAGACGAAGGTTGCTCCGAGGCTGCGGTGGATGCGGGTGAGCTCGGTACGCATCTCGACGCGGAGTTTGAGGTCGAGGTTCGTCAGCGGCTCGTCCATGAGGAACGCGCGCGGGCTACGGACCAGTGCCCGGGCCAGGGCGACCCGCTGCATCTCACCGCCGGACAACTGCGCGGGACGACGTTGCAGCAACCGTTCGATGTGCAGCAGGCGCGACATCTGCTCGACTGCGGCGGCGATCTCGCTGGACGAACAGCGGCGGGCCCGCAGCGGTGATGCGATGTTCTCGTACACGGTGTGTCGCGGGTAGAGGGCGTAGCTCTGGAAGACCATGGCCAGGTCGCGTTCGGCCGGAGCGTCACCTGTCGCGTCCCTGCCGTCCAGGTGCACCGACCCGGCGTCGAGCTTCTCCAGACCGGCGATCGCCCGCAGCGTCGTCGTCTTGCCCGCCCCGGAGGGGCCGAGGACGACGAAGAAGGCACCGTCCGGCACGTCCAGACTCACCCCGTCCAGGGCCTGAACCTTGCCGAAGGACTTGCACAGCCCGTGCGCTGCCACGGTTCCCATCAGGCCACCAGCTCTTCCGTACGCAGGTCGTAGACCGCCGGGGTCGCGCCGGTGTGCCGGAGCCCGACCGGTGCGTCAGCGTCGAATCGGACGGTCGGTGGCATCCGCACCCGCACGTCGCGCTGGCCGCCGTGGTCGACGACGTAGATGATTTCGTCGCCCAGCCACTCCGCCGAGACCACGCGGGCCGGGACCGAACGCTCCGCCCCCGGTGCGGTGACCTCCAGCGCCTCCGGCCGCACACCTGCGACCAGGTGACAGTCGCGGGACAGACCGGGCGGTGGCGTGAGGGCCAGCCCGCCCTGAGCGCGCAACGCCCCGTCGGCCACCTCCACCTCGATCAGGTTCATCGGCGGTGAGCCGATGAAGGCGGCGCAGAAGAGACTCGCCGGACGGTCGTAGACCTCCAGCGGCGTGCCGATCTGCTCGACGCGGCCCTTGTTGAGGATGGCGATGCGGTGGCCGAGCGACATCGCTTCGACCTGGTCGTGGGTGACGTAGACCATCGTCGCCCCCAACTCTCCCTGCAGGTGCTTGATCTCGGTACGCATGTCCGCCCGCAGCTCCGCGTCCAGGTTGGTGAGCGGCTCGTCCATCAGGAATGCGCGCGGCCGTCGCACCAGGGCGCGGGCGAGCGCGACGCGCTGCTGCTCCCCGCCGGACAGTTGACGCGGTCGCCGGTCCATCAGCGGACCGAGCCGCATCAGCCGGGCGGCCTCGTCGACCCGCTTGAGCACCTCCGACTTGGGCAGCCCCTCGGCCCGCAGGGGGAACGCCAGGTTGTCGCGGGTCTTCAGATGCGGGTAGAGGGCGTAGAACTGGAACACCATGGCGATGTCCCGCTCGGCCGGCGGCAGGTCGTTGACAAGCGTGTCACCGATGCGGATGTCGCCTGTCGTCTGCCGCTCCAGGCCGGCGATGGCGCGCAGCGTGGTCGTCTTGCCGCAACCCGACGGGCCGAGCATCACGAACAACTCGCCGTGGCCGATCGACAGGTCGACCTGTTCGACGGCGACCGTGCCGTCCGGGTAGCGCTTGTGCAGGGCGGTCACCTCGATGCCGGCCATCAGCGTCGCACCGCCCCGAGCGTCACACCGGCGATGAGGTGCTTGCGGACCAGGTAGGCGAAGACGAGCACCGGTAGGGCGAACACCACGGAGGCAGCGGCCACCAGCCCCCAGTCCGTCGTGGTGCCACCGATGAGGCCGGCGATGGCGGGTGGGGCGGTACGCACACTGTCGCTGGAGGTGAGGAAGATGGCGAACACGAACTCGTTCCACGAGAAGATGAGGGCGAAGACCGCCGTCGCGGCGATGCCGGGCACGAGCAGGGGAAGGGTGTGTCGCCGGAACGCCTGCAGACGGGTGTACCCGTCGAGCATGGCGGCGTCCTCGTACTCCGAGGGCACCTCGTCGACGAATCCCTTCATCATCCAGATGGTGAACGGCAGGTTGTACGCGGCGTAGATGAGGATCAGGCCGAGCTTGCTGTCGATGAGTCCGACCTGGCGGTACATGAGGAAGATCGGGATCACGACCACCACGGGCGGCATGAAGCGGGTGGACAGGATGAAGAACAGTTGGTCCTTCTTGGCCTTCACGGCGAAGCGTGAGTAGGCCCAGGCCGCCGGGACCCCCAGCAGGGTGGCCAGCACCGTCGAGGCCCCGGCGACCAGCACGGAGTTGAGGAACGCGACGGACAGGGCCGAGCGACCGCCGTCGGGGCCGACGAACACGTCCTTGAAATGTTCCATCGTGACCGTGAAGCCGAAGAACTCGGCGGGGACGGCGTAGACGTCCCGGTTCTCCTTGATGGACGTCTCGATCATCCACAGCACCGGGAAGAGCATCACGACGGCCAGCACGGTCAGCAGCGCGACCTCCAGCACCGAGCGGCCCCGGCCGCCCCGGCGGCGTGCGGGGCGGCCGCGATCCCGGGCAGGACCTGTGGACACGGCCTCGTCGACGGAGACGGCCATCAGCCCTCCTTGAGTCTGTTCAGGTAGCGCAGGTAGATCTGCGAGAGGACGATGACGACGAGGACCATGAGGATCCCGTACGCCGATGCGGTTCCGGTGTTGAAGCCCAGGAACGCGACCTTGTAGACGTGGAACGACAACGTCTCGGTGGAGACACCCGGGCCGCCGTTGGTGAGGATGTAGACGAGGTCGAACAGCCGGAAGGCCTCGATGGCCCGGAACAACACGGCGATCAGCAGCAGCGGCCACACCAGCGGAAGGGTGATGGTGCGGAACCGGAACCACTCCGACGCCCGGTCGATCGAGGCGGCCTCGTACAGGTACTTGGGCACCGCGGTGAGCCCCGCCAACGCGATGAGCATGATGAACGGCGTCCACTGCCAGGTGTCGACCACGATCAGGGAGATCAACGCCGTGCGCTGCCGGGTCAGCCACTCCACCTGACCCAGGCCGATCGACCCGAGCATGCTGTTGACCACGCCGAACTGTGCGTCGAGCATGAACCGCCAGAACAGCCCGACCACGACCGGCGACAGCATCATCGGGACCAGGAACAACGTGGTCAGCAGCCCTCGCCCACGGGTACGCCGGGAGATCAGGTACGCGATGGTGAAGCCGAGCACCGTCTGCAGGGTGACCGCGCCGACCACGTAGATCAACGTCGTCAGGGCCCGCTGGTGGACCTGCGCCGACGTCAGGATGGCGGTGTAGTTGCCGAACCCGACGAAATAGGCGCGCCCGCCACGGGTGGCCGAGTAGTCGGTGAACGACAGGTACAGCGCCCACAGCAGCGGGAACACCGACATCGCGAGCAACAGCAGCAACGCGGGGGAGATGAACGCCACCGCCAGTCCGCGGTCGCTCAGCCGGCGGGACCGACCCGGTGCAGGTGGCGGCGTCGCCGCCACCTGCCCGGCATCGTCGGTCATCACAGGTACGGAACTCACAGTCCGCCGCCACCCTTGCGGCCGCTGGAGTCCAGTACGCTCTGCTGCTCCTTGGCGATGTCGTCGAGCGCAGCCTTCGGATTCTTCGCACCGTTGAGAGCCGCGTTGACGTTGGTGTTCTCGATGTCGACGAGGCGCGCGTACTCGGGCACGTTCCACATGTCCCGCATCCGCGGCACCGAGTCGGCGTACACCTGGTTGAACGGCCCGGCGTTGAGGAACTCCGGCGAGGACAGGGCGTCCGTACGCGACGGCACGCCACCGGCCGCAGCCCACTTCTTCTGGACATCAGCCTGCTGGAACCACTTCATGAAGTTCAGGGCCTCCACCTGGTTCGCCTCGGCGGAGTAGGCCGACACGTGCATCCCCATGCCGCCGAGCGGGACCAGGTCGGTCTTCTGGCTCGGCAGGGTGGCGAAACCCAGCTTGTCGAGGATCTGCTCCCGGGTGTTGCCGAGCGTCGACTCCTTCGGATCGAGCAGGCCGCCGCTCGCGGCGATCCAGTTGAACGCGATGCATGCCTTGCCCTGGGCGACCGCCGCGTTCACCTCGTCGATGAACCAGTTGCCGGAGCCCCTGGCGGTCAGCGGCTTCATCTTGTTGACCAGGACGTCCATCGCCTCGTGGCCCGCAGCATCGTTGAGAACGCCGTCGATCTTGCGCGTCTTCGGGTCCCACAGGTTGCCGCCGTACACGCCGTTGACCGTGTTGTAGGTGACGGCCGCGGCGTCGGAGCCGTTGGCCTGGTGGAAAGCCAGCCCGCTGACGCCAGGGTTGTCCGCCTGACACTTCTCGGCGACGGAGATCATCTCGTCCCAGGTCTGCGGCGGCTTGTCGCCGATCAGGTCCTTGCGGTAGATCATCGTCCAGGTGTCGCCGAGCAGCGGCAGCCCGTACAGGCTGGCGTTCTCGTCGCGCTGGCCGGTCTCCGCCTGCGGGAACTGGCCGTAGGCCGCCAGCAGATACGGGTTGTACGCGTCGACCTCGATGTTGTTCTTGACGAAGTCGGTGATGTCGAGGATGTTGCCGTTCGTCACGGCCTCGCCGATGTGCTGCGAGTCCAGGATCGCGATGTCGAAGTCGGTCTTGCGGGCGGCGAACTGGGTGAACATCGCGTCGTGCCAGTTCGCGTTCGGTACGGTGTTGACCTTGACGGTGACGTTCGGGCGGTCCTTTGTGTACTCCGCGTTCGCGAAGTCTTCGAGGGCCTTGGCGGGGGGCCAGTCGAACCAGATGAAGCTGAGGGTCAGCGGGTCCTTGGTGAGCTCCGGGATGGTCGCCGGTGCCTTCGGCGCGCTCGCCGTCGCACCGTCGTCCCCGCCGTCGCCGCATGCCGCCACGGTCGTGGCCATCAGCAGCATGGCCGCCGTTGCCAGCTGCACCTTCCGCCGGGGAGCGGACAATCGATCCATTCGCTGTGAATGCCGCATATTCCTGCCTGCTTTCTGGGGACGGGCTTCAAGAACCTCGCTATGTGCTTCGCCGAGCAGTTGCTGAGTTGTTCAGCGCGTGGTGCCGGGGCGCCCAAGGGCGACCCACGGACCGGCACCCCGAGTGCGCCGGGCTGTACCGGGCCGTCATGCCGCTGAGAAGTCGTCGGTCCAACTGCCGCCCGGTGACGAACCGAGCCCGACGTCGCGCATGCTGAGGGGAGCTTCAGATGATCGAGCGGAGCGGTGGTGTGGGCGGTGCCCTGCGGGTTGCAGGATGGCGGTCAGTCGCCACTTTTCCTATACGATCCGGTGGGGCGTCAGCATGCCGCAGCGTGATGGCTGGTGTCAATGAGTTCCGGAAGACGCAAGGAAGGACCTCACGCCACGATGGATGACGAAGCGATGATCGGGCGGGGCCGCAGGGCGTGGACGGGCGGAGGATCGTCGGGGCGTGCCGGCGGCCGGCTGGCCGACGAGGTGTACGACACGCTGCTCGGACAGCTGATGTCGCTGCGGATCGAGCCCGGCTCCCGGGTCACGATCGACGTTCTGGCGCGAGAGCTGGGAGTCTCGCAGACACCGATCCGGGACGCCCTCAACCGCATGGAGTCCGAGGGTCTGGTCGTACGCGTGCCCCACGCCGGCTACCGCATTCCACCCCAGATCACCCGAAACCGGTTCGAGGACATGCTGGAGGTCCGCCTGCTCCTCGAACCGGCAGCGGCCCGCAGATCCGCCGAACGCGCAACGTTGGCGCAGGTGGCCGACCTGCGACGAATGCTGGAGGAGATGGCCGAGCTGGAAGGAGGAGACGGGCCCACCGCCTACGGCGCCTTCGGTCTGCGGGACGCCGCCTTTCACGACCTCGTCGCCCTGAGCGCGGAGAACCAGGTCATCCGTGAAACGCTCGCCCGCCTGCACAGCCACGTGCACCTCTTCCGGCTGCACCGCGACGCCCAGGTCACCCACCTGGCCATGGCCGAGCACGAGGACGTCGTGGCCGCGATCGCCGCACGAGACCCCGACGCCGCCGCCTACGCGATGCGCCGGCACATCCTGCGCTCCGGCGAGCGCTTTCGACGACTGTTCGACGAACTCAAGGAAACGGACCCGGTGGCGGTGGAGGCTTGACGGGCGGACGGGGCCGGGTAATGCTGAACCGATCCGATCGTATTGGATCTATCTCGCCCGTCCCCAGATGCGAGGAGAAGCAGATGCCCAGAGCGCTGCTCCTGACCGGCGACGCCGCCGAAGAACTCGACACCATGTACCCCTACTACCGCGTGCAGGAAGGCGGCTGGGACGTCGACGTCTCGTCACGCACGATGCGTGACGTGCAACTGGTCATCCACGAGTTCGACCCCAACTCCGACGCCTACGTGGAGAAGAACGGCCGGAAGCTACCGGTCGACGTGCCCTGGGCCGAGGTCGACGTCGAACGCTACGACGCCCTCATCATCCCCGGCGGACGAGCCCCCGAGTGGATCCGGGTCGACGCCGACGTCCGGCGCATCACCGAACACTTCTTCGCCCGCAACCTTCCCATCGCGCTTGTGTGCCACGGCGCCCAGGTGCCCGCGGTGTACGGGCTGCTGAAGGGTCGAAAGACCGCATGCTTCCCACCCATCACCGGTGACATGGAGAACGCGGGCGCGACGGTCATCGACGCCCCCGACGTCGTGGACGGCAACCTCGTCTCCTGCCGGGGATGGCCCGACATGCCGCAGTTCGGCAGGGCGATGATGGAAGTCTTCTCGAAGTCCGTCAACCCCGCGTGAGCACTGGCATCTTCCGGTGACAGCACTTCGGACCGTCACGGTCCACGGCTCTCCCGTCCACCTCATGGAGAGCGGTACCGGACCTGCGGTGCTGATGCTGCACGGCTCCGGACCCGGCACGACCGGGTCCGGAGCCTGGGCGACCACCGCGCAGGCACTGGGCACCTCCTGGCACTTCGTCGCTCCTGACCAGGCCGGATTCGGCCGCACACCCGTCCCGGCGGGCTCCAGGGGCGGGCTCCGGCTGTGGACGGAACAGGCCGCAGGCCTCATGGACGCTCTCGGCATCGAGCACTACGCCGTGATGGGTCACTCCATGGGTGGCGCCGTGGCACTGGCGTTGGCGGCCGCCCGCCCCCAGCAGGTCACCCGGGTCGTGGCTGTCTCGACGATGGGCGCCCCCGACGCGCCGCTGTCCGCCGATCTCGACGCGATCTGGGCCGCGCCCGCCGGCGTGCTCGGCGCACGAGACATGCTCAGTCGCCTCGTCCTCGACCAGGCACTCGTGACCGATGCGGCCGTCGACGCCCGCGCCGCCGCCATGCGAGCGGGAGCAGACGCGTTCGCCTCGCTGTTCCCGCCACCCCGGGCGCGATGGGCCGACGACCTCACCCTCTCCGCGCAGACGCTGGCAGGGATCCGCGTGCCCGTGCTGCTCGTACACGGCGCCGAGGACCGGGTCATTCCGCTCGAAACGGCAGCCCAGCCGCTACTCGCACACCTGGCCGATGTCCGTTTGCACGTGTTCGGCCGATGCGGGCACGTACCGGCGATCGAGCACCCGCACGAGTTCAGGCAACTGCTGTCAGGCTTCCTCCGCCCGAACCACTGTCCCTGACCGCTGCGGTAGGCCCCTGGCTTCCGATTCGTATTCGGGTGGTGGAGGCTTTGGCACGCTCGGCGGCGTGTAGCTATTCGGGCGGCGTGTTCGGGTAGGTGTCGAGGCGGGCGGCGGCCTTGTCGGCGCAGGTGGTGACGACGTGGCGGGGGTCGTGGCCGAGGCTGGTGATGGCGACCAGGGCGGTGAGCACCACGTCGGCCAGCTCGGCGGCCACGTCGTCGCTGGTGTGGGTGATGCCTTTGCGGGGGTTCTGGCCGATGGCGCCGATCCACGCTGCGGCGACTTCGCCTGCTTCTTCGGTGACCTTGAGGATGCGCAGGCCGATCTCCTCGCGGCTACGGCCGTTGACGGCGTCCAGCCGGGCGGTGACCAGAGCGGCGAGGTCGAACAGGTCAGTCATCGGGGAGTCCTTCGAGGTTGGGACGCAGTAACATTGACGGTTGTCTCTGGTGTGCGGCAAGATTGCTGCGAGCCATCCGCGCGGGAACACCCGCCCTCTTGTATCGGCTGAGGGCATGGGGACGTCTGGGCAACGACCCGCCTGCCACGGTCAGTTGATCGCACTCGCAGCATGCTGAGCCATGCCGCCGAACCGTACCCGTGCCGAGGCAGCGCCGCCTCCACTTTGCACAACCGACGATGCCTTGGGAGAACAAGACGTGAAGGAACATCAGGAGGGCCGGCTGCGGACGCGGTGGCGGCGGGCAGCTCGAACCGCCGTTGCCGCGGCGACGGCCGTCGTGGGAATCACCGTGCTCTCCGTCGGCCTTACGGCGGGCGCGGCCGCGGCGGGCGGCAGCCCCGCAGACCGGGACACGTCGAGCGCCTCGGTCGCCGCCGCGGCGGTGTCCCAGGTCGCCACGGGTGATCTGCACACCTGTGTGATCCCCACCGACGGGACGCTCTGGTGCTGGGGCAACAACTTCAACGGCCAGCTCGGCGACGGGACCACCACGAGCCGGGCCACTCCGGTCCGGATCGGCGACGCCACCACCTGGGCGCAGGTCGACGGCGGCAAGAGCAGCACCTGCGCGGTGCGCACGGACGGAACGCTCTGGTGCTGGGGTGCCAACAACAACGGGCAGCTCGGCGACGGGACCACCACGAGCCGGACCACTCCGGTCCGGATCGGTGACGCCACCACCTGGGCCAGCGTCAGCACCAGCAACAATCACACCTGCGCGGTCCGGACCACCGGCACCCTGTGGTGCTGGGGCCTGAACACTCACGCCCAGCTCGGCGTCGGTATGACCCACCTGATGTCGCCCACCCCCCTCCAGGTCGGCACGGCGACCACCTGGGCCAGTGTTGCGACCGGGTACGGACACAGCTGCGCCGTCCGCACCGACGGAACCCTGTGGTGCTGGGGCAGCAGTTCCGACGGGCAGCTCGGTCTGGGCATCATGAGCTACAAGACGACACCGACCCAGGTGGGCACCGCGACCACGTGGTCCGCAGTGACGACCGGGTACGTCCACACCTGTGCGGTCCGCACCGACGGGACCCTGTGGTGCTGGGGCGAGAACGGGTACGGCCAGTTGGGCGGGGGCAGCGGTCACCAGACCGTGCCACTGCAGATCGGTACCGCCACCACCTGGGCGCGGGTCGAGGCGAGCATCGACTCGTCCTGCGCGGCCCGTACCGACGGCAGCCTGTGGTGCTGGGGCAGGAACACCTACGGGCAGGTCGGTGACGGCACCACCACCCACCGGGTGGCCCCGACCCAGGTCGGCACCGCAACGACCTGGACGGGAAGTTTGGCGGTGTCGCACCACGGCTGCGCCGTCCGCACCGACGGAACCCTGTGGTGCTGGGGCGACAACTTCCTCGGGCAACTCGGTGACGGCACCACCACCGGCCGGACGACCCCGGGACAGGTCCTCCTGCCGGCCTGACCGCATCGACAACGGAGTGGAACCACTGCCATCGGGCGTGGTTCCACTCCGTGCGTCATGCCGCCGGGGACCATCGCCGCTGCCGGCGGCGTGTCAGACAGCGATCACCAGCTTGCCGGCGGTGTGACCGGTCTCCACGGCAGCCAGCGCCTCCGCGCTCTGGTCGAAGCTGTACGTGCGGGTGATCCGCGGATCGACGGTGCCGTTGAGCATCAGCGCGGCAACCGTCTCCAGTGACGCCCGGTCGAGGCGGCGGGGCAGGTACTCGCCGCCCAGTTCGCTGACGGCGACGTCGGCGGCCGACAACAGCTGCCGGGCATCAGTCACCAGCGCGGCGACCGACCGCAGCGAGTCGCCGCCGACGAGGTCGATCAGGCCGTCGACACCGGCCGGAGCGACATCGCGTACCTGTTCGACGACGTCACCGACGGTGTAGCTGGCGAAGGCGACGCCGAGAGCCTCGGCTTCGGCACGCTTGCTGTCGCTGCCGGTTCCGATGACCGTCAGGCCCCGCGATCGAGCAAGCTGCGCGGTGATCTGGCCCGTGCTGCCCCCGACGCCGTTGATCAGCAGCGTGGAACCCTCCGCCAGGTCGAGCCGGTCGAGCCCGTCGAGGGCGGTGGTGCCGGAGACCGGTATCGTCGCCGCCCACTCGTAGGGCAGGGCCTCCGGCTTACGAGCCACGTTCACCGCCGGCAGGACCGTCGTCTGGGCGTACGTGCCGGCGCCGCTGAGCGCGAACCCGAATACCGCGTCGCCCACCGTGATGTCGGTGACGCCGGTACCGACCGCGAGCACGTCGCCGGCGGCCTCCATCCCCATCACCTGCGGGAAGGGCAGGTGCCCGTTGAGCGCCCGGACGAGTCCGGACCGGAGCATGTGATCGATGCGGGCCACCCCGATGGCCCGAACCTGGATGAGGATCTCCCCATCGCCGGGCCGTGGATCGGGCCGATCGAAGTAGAACTGGACCTCCGGGCCACCGAAGGCGCGATACCCAAACACGCGGCTCATTGTCGTACTCCCTCACTCGTTGTCGACCGGCGACGCTAATTGCTGACGCCGACGTCAGGGGCAAGGACGTGTAGCCCAGCTCACGCGTACGTGCGGGGCCGTGAACATGCAAATGGGGCCGTACTCAGGACGATCGGGCGGCTCGGCGTGGGCCCCGGTCGAGCGCGATGACGCTGGACGACCGCTGACCCGGATTCACCAGCCTCGGTCGTCACGCATCGTCTCGTTGACCTGGCAGTACGCCGAAGTTAGCGTTAACAACACCACTCTCGTCCACACCAGAGAGTCCACCACCAAGGAGGACCCATTGAGATCGAGGCAGCCAAGGTCACGTCCCAGGCTGAATCGCAAGGGTAGGACCATCGCGGTCCTTGCCCTGGGTGCGCTTCTCTCGACCTCGTTCGCGGCCACCCCGTCGTACGCGGCCGACGACCAGCTCAACGAGGGCCTGGTGCACCGCTTCGCTCTCGACGAGACAAGCGGAACGACGCTCGTCAACTCCGGTAGCGCCGGGGCGGCGGCGAACGCCACGCTCGTCAACCCGCAGAAGGCGACGTTGACCGGCAACGGAGTCAGGTTCAACCCCGACTCGTACGAGGGTGCCCTTGAAGGCGCGTACGTGAAGCTGCCGAACAACCTCACCGCCGGCATGTCGAACCTCACCGTCGACTACGACGTGTGGATCGACCCGGCGAACGTCGGCGAGCACCAGATGTGGAGCTTCGGCGCGAAGTCCGGGTCGTGTGACGCCGACACCGGCGCCCAGGGCGCCATCTTCGCCTCGAACACCCAGCGTTTCCGCGTCGCGGTGGGTTCGACGAACCTCCAGCAGAACCGGGTCCGGATGACCGAGGGGGCGTGGACGCACGTCACGTACACCCAGTCGCTGAACGCGAACGGCACCAGCTGGACCGGTCGGCTCTATCTCGACGGCGTGCTGCACGCGACGCAAGCGAACCTGACCACGCCGCCGTCGGTGAACGCCGCGGGGACCACCTGCAACTTCCTCGCCCGCTCGCAGAACTCGGGCCACTACTCGTTCCGCGGCACTCTCCGGGACTTCCGCATCTACGACCGGGCCGTGAGCGCCGACGAGACGCTCGCGCTGGCGCAGCGGACCGTCTCCGACGGCGTCCGCGCCGACGCCGCCGCCATCGACCTTGGACTGACCAGCGCGATCGTACGCGACATCGTGCTGCCCAAGGTGGGCTCCGCGGCGGGCTCGACCATCACCTGGACGAGTTCGGACCCGTCGGTCGTCGCGGTCTACACCCCGCCGGCGCTCAACAGCGCCCGCAAGGTGCCGGTGACCGGCCGGATCACCCGGCCCGGGCAGGGACAGCCCGACGCGACGGCCGTCCTCACCGCGACGGTCCGCAAGGGCGCTACCGAGGTCGCCACGCGGGACATCCCTGTCGTGGTGAAGGCCGAGTTCGACAACGCGCAGGCGGTCGACCGGGACACGCTCGACCTGACCCTGTACGCCACCGACGACGTGCGCGGAAACATCAACCTCCCGGCGACCGGCGAGTTCGGGTCCACGATCACCTGGACGTCGACAACCGACCTCGTCTCCCCGACCGGCGAGGTGACTCGTCCGGCCTTCGGCCGTGCGGATGTCGAGGCCACCCTGACCGCGACCATCACCAAGGGGTCGGCGTCGAAGACCAAGTCGTTCCCGGTGACCATCACCGCCATGCCCCGGACCGAGGAGTACGAGCGGTACTTCATGGGGTACTTCAAGGGTGAGGGGATCGCCGACGGTGAGCAGATCATGTTCGCCACCTCCAACGGCAACACCGCGCTGGACTGGACCGGTCTGACCGGTGGTCGGCCGTCGCTCATCTCCCAGCTGGGCGACCAGGGACTTCGTGACCCGCACATCGTCCGCTCACCCGACGGCGACACGTTCTACATGATCGCCACCGACCTGAACTGGTACGACCAGGGCGGCTACGCCATCAACGACACTCAGTACATCGAGGTGTTCGAGTCGCACGACCTGGTCAACTGGACTCCGCAGCGGCACGTGAAGGTCGCCCCCGACGACGCGGGCAACGCCTTCGCCCCCGAGTCGCTGTGGGTCGACGAGATCGGCGCCTACGCCGTCTTCTGGGCGCAGTCGCTGTGGAACAACCCGGTGAACCGTACGGGTCAGGGCAACGCGCAGATGTGGTACGCCACGACGCGCGACTTCCAGACGTTCTCCGCCCCGCAGGTCTGGCAGGACCCGGCGCCGCTGTCGCGGATCGACACGACCGCCATCAAGGTCGGCGATCACTACTACCGGGTGACCAAGAACGAGGCCGGTAACCAGGGCTCGGACATCTTCTCCGAGAAGCACACCGACTTCCTGGACAGCAACATCAACAACTGGACGCTGCTGGCTCCGGCGCTGGGACGCACGACGTGGGTCGCCAACCAGGGCTACGAAGGGCCGGTCATCTTCAAGGCCAACCCTGGTGACACCGCCTGCCCCGGCCAGTTCTACCTCTGGGGTGACCGGTACACCAACGGTGGTGGCTACCAGGCCGCCTGCCACGAGGACATCGAGGCGCCGACCTGGAACGCCAAGCCGATCACGATGACCAACGCCGGTGTCGTCCGGCCGCGGCACGGCACGGTGATCCCGCTGACCCTGCGCGAGTGGAACGACATCCGGGGGATCCCGAACAGCGACGTCACGACCACCACCGAGGTGTCGGTCGAGCCGTACGCGAGCGGGGCCCAGACGACCACGGCCACCGCCACGGTCACCGCGGCCGACGGGTTCGAGACCGGCGGTCAGGTGCGGTTCAGCGTCGGCTCGTGGTCGGAGGTCGCCTACCTGACCGACGGCGCGGCCACGGTCACGCTGCCGACGGGGCTGCCTGCGGGTACCCGGTCGGTCAAGGCCGAGTACCTCGGCGTCGACTACCTGAAGGCGTCGGCGGGTACCGCGTCGGTCCAGGTGCCGCAGGGTTCGAAGGCTGTGAAGGTCCACGCGAAGGCCGCACCGGCGTCGGTGGTCCGAGGCGGCACGTTCACGTTGAACGTGACGGTCGAGCCGAAGGGTGGGCCGAAGAAGGACGCGGCGACCCCGACCGGCGAGGTCACTGTCACCTTCGCCGGCAGCGTGCAGGTCGTGTCGCTTGTCGACGGCAAGGCCGTCGTCACGCTGCAGACCGCCGATCTGAAGCGCGGGAACTACCGGGTCCACGTCGCCTACTCCGGCAACCCGACCTACCAGGGCCACGCCGACACCTATCAGAACCTGACGGTGCGGTAGCCGGCACAGGTACGCCGAGGCGGTGCGGAAACCGCCACACGAAGGAGCGGGCGAGATCGGTTGATCTCGCCCGCTCTCTTTGCGTCGCCCCGGTAACCGGACTACGGGGTGAGCATGCCCTTGGAAGCGACGAGGTGGTAGTTCTCCCCGAACACGCCTAGCTCGTGGACGCCGACCTTCACGTTCTCGGTCGTACCCAGGATCCTCAGTCGGACCGCGTTGGTCAGCACCCGGTCGAAGGTGACGTAGTCAGCCGTGTACGCGGTGGTGTTCGTACTCCGGTCGACAAGCGTCCGCCACGTGTTGGTGGGGATGTCCTTGTACTCCAGGGTGTACTGCACGGCGTTGTCCTTGGTGAACGTGCGCCCGAGTTCCTTCCACTGGATCTGGGCTGCGGAGATGTGGAACACCGTGCCGAAGCCCCTGATGTAGGTGGGCGTGCTGTCGTTGTCGGCCGGCTCCCACCAGGTCGACAGGGACCGGTCGCTGCCGTAGTACGGGCTACGTCCGGGCGCGTAGCTGCTCGACCAGTACGCCTGGCTGTTGGTGGCCACGTTGTAGAGCCCGACGTCGTCGCGGCCGGAGATCTTCCTGCCCGGAGCCAACTGCGGCGTGTTGGACAACTCGCACTCGATCGCACCCTTCTGCGGACCGTTGGGAATCACGGTGCAGACGTCCATCCCCAGGCGTCGCTCGAAGAACTCCTCGTAGGCGATGACGTAGGTGTAGAAGAACACCAGGTTGCCGGAGGCGTCGACCACGAAGCTGCCGTGCCCGGCGTTCGGATACACCGCGCTGGGGTGGTTGTCGCCGGCGCCGATCGGGTTGCGTTGCGTCTCCTTGAACCCGGACAGCGGCCGGTCCGACGTCATGACACCTGTCGCGTACGTGGTGAACTCCGTCCCGCCGGAGGCGACCTGCAGGTAGTACGTGTCGCCCAGCTTGAACAGCTGCGAACCCTCCACGTACCCGTGCGTGTAGGTGGCCTTGTTGTCGCCGATGTGCTGCCACTCCTGGCGTGGGTCGAAGGTCCAGAGCACCACCGGGTCGCTGATGAGCTGGCGAGGGTTGTTCGGGTCCAGTTCGGCGCCCATGATCGGCGAGCCGATGTTGTACGTCAGGTACAACCGGCCGTCGGTGTCGAGGAAGAACTGCACGTCGCCGACGCTCAGGACCTGGCCATTCGGGCGTAGGAAGTTGCCCATGCTGGTCCACGGGCCGGTGGGGGAGTCCGCTCGGTAGACCGGGGTGTTGTTGCCGGCCATGTAGAAGGTGTCGCCGACCTGCACGACGGTGGGCGCCACCAGGCCCAGGTTCATCTCGTGCGGCGTCCAGGTGAGGTAGTCGGTGGTGGACCAGACGGTGCGGTTGTTGTTCGGCGCGTTCTGCATGGCGCCAGAGGCGTAGAGGTAGATGGTCCCGTCGACGTTCACCGCGGACCAGTCCGCCCCGGTGCGCGCCGAGTTCTCCGAGATCCTGGTGAAACCGACGCTGGACCGGCTGGAGAGGGTCCGTCCGGACGCCGCCGTCCACGTCGGCAGGTTCAAGCTGGCGGGAATCTGCGAGGTGTTGGCGACATTCGCGTCGGTGGGCGGCATCGTCCCGACGATGTTGCGTACCGCCATCCCCGGCAGGTTGATCGGGTTGACGTACGTCTGCGTCATGTCGACGCCGCTCAGCGGCACCTTGGCCAGCTGGGTCTTGGGTCCGACGCCCTGTGCCCCCGGCTTCTCGGGCTTTTCCGCCGCAGCCGGCGCCACCGGTGACAGTTGGCCTATCCCGACGCCTACCGCGAGAGCGAGGCCGATCGCCGCTATGCCTCGACGTCGCTTCCCGGCGGCCCTTTCGTCAGCCATGAGTTCCTAACCTTCCGTTCGGCAGGGTTAGCGCTAACAGCGAGCGGAAGAGTCCCTTTTTCGGGTTGGCCGGCCTGTGGTGTGACTAGTCGGTGGTGAGGCGACCGTTAAAGGTAAAGGAGAGGGTTTCCGCAGGGCCGGTCCGTGAGTGCGCGACCATTAGTGTGCGGTCGTATCCGATGCTGTTTCTTCGGACAGACACGCTGTTAGCGCTAACACGATTACGGTCATGTTAACTATGCATTCTGGAGAATGTCAAGAGCGTCAATGTCATCTGAGCAGGCTTTGGCCTTTGTGGCGATTGCGGCGCGTCTGCCGGTGATGCCCGCCACGCCGACAGTCCCGCCGAGGCGCGAGCGACGGACGGTGGGACGCAGCGCGTCGTCCTGCGTACCGGCGATGTCGGCCTTGGTGGTCCGTGCCTTGCCACCGACGTGGCCCCACGGCCGCGAGCCGAGGGCCTGGTCGGGCGACCAGACGAAACCGTCGGCATCCACGTGCCCCGACCCGCCCACGTCGACACCCCGCCAGTGGGCCGAGGTCGCCAGGCGCACCGACCTGAGCTGGCTGTCGCCCTTGCCGGCATTCGACGCCACGAGCAGGCCACCGACGAGCACACCGGGTGTGACGGAGGCGTTGTCGACCGTGGCCGTGACGGTGGTGGACCCACCGACCGCGAGCGTGACCGTGCCGGTGGCGGCCGCACCCGTGAGGGTCAGCCACGGCAGGTCGGCGGCCTCGTGCCCACCGTCGTCGGTGCGCTTGCGCTCGCTGAGCCGTACCTCGAGCGGCGCGGAGCCGCTGTTGGTCACGGTCACGTCGGCGCTCGCCTTCTGGTCCGGGCCGAGCAGCCAGTCGAGGTCACCGGCGGTGACCGTGGCGACGCCCGAGGTCAACGCCGCGTCGACCACCTCCGCCTGATCCTTCCTGGCGATGGTCACCGGGCGGCTGGCCGCGACATAGTTCGGAAACCGTCGACGGGGTCCGGTCGCCCTCGGGCGAGGCGTCGAGCATGCGTGATGATCTCTCTCTTCGGTGTTCAGCCGCAACCACCCGCTCCCGGCGGCGTCAAATCTGCGGCGCAACGCGACCCACCACCCACGGTCGGTGCGCGGCCGGGGCGGCGACATCGGTCGAATGACCTACAAACGACAGGCCATCGACGGCGCGGTGCCCGGTTTGTTGCCATTGCCGGGCAGGGCCGATCGGGGCTGCCGCAGCCCGTCACCGCGCTTCCCACTGGCAGCAGACCCGCCGGATCGGCAGGCAAATGACTGATTCGACTCGACCTGTGCCGGCCGAGCATGGAGCCAGCCGGGACGTCGACGGTTCACCAGCACCGCGGCCGACACGTCCCGCCACGATCGTCGACTCACCCGATCCGCCCCAGCCCACGCCGGCGCGGCAACGAAAGGACAAACCCCATGAGCACCACCGGGCAGGAAATCAAGAACGTCGTACTGGTGCACGGTGCGTTCGCCGACGGCTCAGGTTGGCGAGGCGTGTACGAGAACCTGACGGCCCGGGGCTACCGGGTCACGATCGTGCAGAATCCGCTGACCTCGCTGGAGGACGACGTCGCCGCAACCACCCGTGTGCTCGACCTGCAGGACGGCCCGACGATCCTCGTCGCCCACTCCTGGGGCGGCACGGTCATCACCGAGGCGGGCGTACACCCGACGGTCGCCGGACTCGTCTACGTCTCGGCGCTGGCACCCGACGCCGGCGAGAACACCACAATGCAGTACCAGGGATTCGCCCCGACCCCCGACTTCGTCATCGACGTCGGCACTGACGGCTACGGCTTCCTCAACCACGACACGTTCAAGGCCGGCTTCGCCGCCGACGCCAGCGACGCCGACGCGGCCTTCCTCCGCGACACGCAGGTGCCGATCAACATGTCGGCCTTCGGGACGCCGGTGAAGCACGCCGCCTGGCGCGACAAGCCGAGCTGGGCCGTCATCGCCACCGACGACAAGGCCTTCGACCAGGCGATGCTTCAGCACATGGCCAAGCGCATCGGCGCGGAGATCACCAACGTCCCGGCCAGCCACGCCGTGTTCATGACGCAGCCCGCCGTCGTCGCCGACGTCATCGTGACCGCCGCACAGCACGCCGGCTGACCCCGGACCACGCCACCCCGGGCCGGCTCACCCGCGACGTGAGCCGGCCCCGAGCAGCGTGCGCTGACTCGTCGGCGGACGAAGGGCGCCGACGCCGCCACCGCGGCCCTGACGAACAACCACCACCGCACGGGGTAGCGTCGTCAGAGGCGACGGGTACGGTTGTCGATGGCCGGACGGCGCCGGGCGTCGGCCGGGCGACAGTGGTGCAGCGGGGAGGGAGCAAGTGTGACGCGGCGCAGAGCCCTGGTGGTCCGAGGCGGCTGGGAGGGACACCGGCCGGTCGAGGCGACGGACCTGTTCATCCCGTTCCTCGAAGGCAACGGATACACGGTACGCGTGGAGGGGTCGGCGGAGATCTACGCCGACGCCGCCGAACTGGCCGACACCGACCTCATCGTGCAGTGCATGACGATGTCGCAGATCACCGCCGAGCAGGTGGCCGGCCTGGCCACGGCAGTCGCCGCCGGAACGGGTTTCACCGGCTGGCACGGCGGCATCGTCGACTCCTTCCGCGCCTGCTCGGACTACCTGCACCTGGTGGGCGGCCAGTTCGCCACCCATCCGAGCGTCCCGCCGTGCGATCGCCGCGGCGGAGAACAGGACGCCTTCCTGCCCCACTCGGTCGCGATCACCGACCATGGTCGGCAGCACCCGATCACCGCCGGGATCGAGGACTTCGACCTGGTCACCGAGCAGTACTGGGTGCTGCACGACGATCTGATCGACGTCCTGGCCACCACCACCCACCCGACGCGGGAATGGCAGCCGTGGCACCGGCCGGTCACCTCACCGGCGATCTGGACCCGCCACTGGGGCGCCGGTCGCATCGTCGTGACTACCCCCGGACACAGCCTCGACGTGCTGGAACACCCGAGCGTGCGGACCGTCATCGAGAGGGGCATGGTGTGGGCGACCCGCACGGCATCGGCATCGTAGGTCTCGGGTTCATCTCCCGCGCGTACCTGAGCACCCTCGCCGACCATCCCGCCGTGCGCATCGTCGCGGTGGCCGACATCGACGCGGCGCGGGCCGAAGCGGCCGCCGCCACGATTCCCGGCGCCGAGGCGGTAAGTGTCGAGCGACTGCTGCACCACCCCGACGTGACGACGGTGCTCAACCTGACCATCCCGGCGGCGCACGCCGAGGTCTCGGGCGCGGCGATCGACGCCGGCCGCAACGTCTACGTCGAGAAACCCCTCACCGCCACCTTCCCGCAGGGCCGGTCGATCATCGACCGGGCGGCGTCGGCCGGCGTCCGCATCGGCTGCGCGCCGGACACCGTCCTGGGCACCGGTACGCAGACCGCCCGAGCGGCGATCGACGGCGGACTGATCGGCCGCCCACTTGCCGCCTCGGCCGTCATGGTCACCCCCGGACATGAGCGCTGGCACCCGCATCCCGACTTCTACTACGCCCCCGGCGGCGGCCCCCTGCTGGACATGGGGCCCTACTACATCTCGGCGCTGGTCCACCTGCTCGGGCCGGTCCGGGCGGTGATCGGGGCCGCCAGTCAACTGCGTGACTCCCGGGTCATCGGCTCGGGTCCCCGCGTCGGGCAGCGGATCCCGGTCGAGGTGCCGACCCACGTGACCGGGGTGCTGGAACATGCCGGGGGTGTGCTGACCACCCTCACGACCAGCTTCGACGGCGTCGCGACCACGGCCGCACCGATCGAGGTGCACGGGGACAACGGCACCCTCGCCGTACCCGACCCCAACCACTTCGACGGCACGGTCCGCCAGCTCACGCTCGGCGACCCCGAGTGGCGTGCCCTCGAACCGCAGGCCGGCTACGTCGGCGCAGCCCGAGGGGTCGGCCTGATCGACCTGGTCCGGGCCGACGAGACCCGCCCACCACGGGCCAGCGGTGACATGGCGCTGCACGTCCTCGACATCATGACCGCCCTGCTCCGGTCAGCCACCGAAGGCCGACGGATCGAACTGACGACGACAGTCGAGCGCCCCGCAGCCGTCCCGCTCACCCCGACCGAGGACTGGCTCTCCGCGCCCGGCCGCTGACACCCGGTCACATGTCGGGGCCGACCAGCCCGGTCTGATAGGCGATGACCACCAGTTGCGCCCGGTCACGGGCGCCCAGCTTCGCCATCGCACGGCTGACATGGGTACGCGCGGTCGCCGGGCTGAGGAACAACTCGCCGCCGATCTCGTCGTTGTTCAGACCCCGCCCCACCAGCGCCAGCACCTCCCGCTCCCGGTCGGTGAGCACCGCGAGCCGCTCCTGAGCGGCGTCGGCGGCCGTCCGTCGTGCCGTGAACTGGCCGATGAGACGGCGGGTGATCCGCGGGGCGAGCAGCGCCTCCCCTGCGGCGACCACCCGGATGGCGTGCAGGAGTTCGGCAGGTCCGGCGTCCTTGAGCAGAAAGCCACTGGCACCGGCCTGCAGAGCGTCGAAGACGTTGGCGTCGGTGTCGTAGGTGGTGAGAATGAGAACCCGCACCCGCTCCAGCCCGCGCATCCGGCTGATCTGTGTCGTGGCCTGGATGCCGTCCAGCTTCGGCATCCGGATGTCCATCACCACGACATCCGGGCGGGCGCTGCGAGCACCCTCCACCGCTTCGGCACCGTTCGTCGCTTCACCGACCACTGTTATGTCGTCCTCCAGGTCGAGCAGCAGCTTGAACCCGGAACGCACCAGCTTCTCGTCGTCGGCGAGCAGCACCTTGATCTGCGCCTGGGCAGCTGCCGTGTTCACCGGCGTGACCCGTCCGGTGCCAGCGGCAGCCGGGCCCGGACCTCGAACCCGCCGCGCCGCGTCGGCTCGGCGTCGAGTTCCCCGCCGAGCAGCTGACAACGCTCACGCATGCCCACGATCCCGCGTCCAGGATCGGCCGGCGTGTCCGCACCGTCGCCCGCCGGCGCAGGGGTGCGGCGGCCCTCGTCGGTCACCCGAACCTCCAGGACGTCGACCCCGGCGCTCAACACGACAGTCACCTGAGTCGGACCGACATGACGGATCACGTTTGTGAACGCCTCCTGCACGATGCGGTAGGCGGCACCGTCCACCGCGCTCGGCAACGACGCAACGGGCGAGGCCGCCTCGACCGTGACGTCTAGTCCGGCCTCACGCGCCTTGGCGACAAGCTCGTCGACCTGCTCCAAGCCCGCCTGCGGCGCCCGAGCGTCGTGGTCGTCACGCAGTACGCCGAGAATGGTCCGCATCTCCCGCAGCGCCCGGGCACTTGTCAGCTCGATGGCCCGCAACGCCTCCCGGGCCTGTTCCGGTCTCTTGTCCAACACGTGCGCGGTGACTCCGGACTGGACGTTGATGATGGCGATGGCGTGCGCCACGGTGTCGTGCACCTCCCGGGCGATCCGCAGCCGCTCGGCGTCGACCCGTGCCCGCGCCGCCTCCTCACGGCTGCGTTCGGCCAGTTCCGCACGCTGCTGGGCGTCGGCGGCGATGACGCGTCGGGACCGCACGGATTCGCCGAGCGCCGCGCTCATCACCGACGCGCCGATGCGGAAGAACACCCACCCGATGGCGGCCCGCGGCTCGATGTCCGCCGCCGCGACCAACCATCCCACGGCGAGCACCGTGACACCCACACCGGCGATCACCAGCGACCGACGCCCGTCACCATAGGCGGCCAGCGTGTACAGGGCGACGAACAACCCCAGCCAACCGGGCGCGTCCGGGAAGTCGAGACCGTAGTACACCAGGCTGGCCAGCGCGGCGGTCACGAACACGGCCACCGGCCACCGACGGCGCACGGCCAGGACCAGTCCACTGACCACCAGCAGCGCGTATCCGAGGTTCCCGAAGTCGGTCAGCGGCCGTGGCGCGCCCTCGACGGCGACCTTGGCGACCGTGCCCTGCACCTGCATCACGGTGACGAGCAGCGCGAGCACCACGTCATGCGCCACCACCCGCAGGGGACGCGACCCGGCTCGCTGTTCCATTCCGTGAACCTACCGCCGGCACGCACGCTCATCACTGCGCACAACCGCGCGACCGGCTACGACGACCGGCGTAGCAAGCCCCGAACCGGCTACGCCCACCTGCGTAGCCGGTGCCATCCGCCGTCGGAGGCCACGGCACCCGCACCGCCGCGACGATCTGAGCGTCCCCCGGAGCCGACAGCGTCCGTATCGCCGTCAAACCGATCAGGAGAACGACATGAGCTCATCAAGGATCCGACAGGTGCTGACCGTCACCGCTGCCGCCATGATCGGAGTCGTCGCACTCGCCGTACTGCTCGGCGCGACCGGGCTCGGCGGCCCGGCTGCCGCCGACGGGCCGGCAGCAGCCATCGACGCGTACGCCCTGACCACCGGGCGACTCGTGGGCCTGGTGGGCGCCCTGGCGGCGCTGGCCGGTGTGGTCGTCGGCGGGCTGGCCGTGACCCGCCCCCGCAGCCGCATCGGCACCGGCAACGGGCGACTCGGGGCCACCATCGCCCTGGTGGCGGGGCTGATCGGCGTGGTCCTCGGCGGATACGTGGTGGCCGCCGCCGAGGGGGGACCCGGCACCGGCTACGGAATAGTCGGCGGCGTCGTGGCCGTCGTGGTGGGCCTGGCGAGCCTGGGACTCGGCGGGTTGGCCATGACCCGCTCCCGGCGTGCCAGCGAGTCGCAGGGCTCGCGGTGAACGGCAACACCGCTCATCGGCTGGACGGCCCGGGCGTGGGCCGTCAGGCCTGTGATCGACTCCGTTTCGCCGCAACGGCGGTATCCGGAGCGGCGGGAAACCGCCGTTTCGCCGAAACGGCGCGCGTCACGGCCGCGCGTCACGGCCGGGTGTCGGTCGGCAGGGTGGCGCGGTCGGCGGCCTGCCGACCGGACTCCCAGCCCTCGTGGCTCTCCACCCGGCTGGCCCGGGCCCGCACCGTGTGCGGGAAGACCCGCCGCATGGTCTCGCGGACCTGCTCGTCCCTGGAGGCCAGCACCGGCAGCAGGTCGACCGGATCGCTCACCCCCGTCCCGTCGCTCCCGCCGGTGACCTGGGCCAACGCACGCTGTGCCGCGTCGGTCAGCCGTTCGTCGATCCGGACGGCGAACGCCACCAGGAAGGACTGCCGGAACGCCTTGAGGCGGTTCCGACCGGCCTTGCCGCCCGGCGGCTCGGCCCGGGCCATCGCCCGGTGCGCCTGCACCAGCAGTGAGGTGTAGAGCAGGTCGACCGCGTCGATGTCGGTGTCGAAGCCGAAGACGGTGCTGAACGCCAGTTCCGGTGACGACACCGTGTGGCAGCGGTTGGCTCGGGCGACGACATCCAGTAGGGACGCCTTCTCCCGCTCATGCGGATGATCCACGCCGATGCGCCGCGCGTACGGCACCACCGGCGTCGCGTCACTGCCCCGGGCGGCCAGCAGCGCCTCGTCCAGGCTGTGTCGGGTGACCAACTCCTGGGCCTTGGCGGTGTACGTCTCCGCCTCGGCCGGGAAGGTCGTGGACTCCGCCTTGGCCAGCAGGGCGCGTACCCGGTCCAGCAGCCGGGCGTCGATCCGGGACGCCCCGGCACGGCCCGACCCGCCGCCCGGCGGGGGAGCGGACCCGGGCGGGGGCACCAGCACCTCGATCGGCGGGAGCGCGGCCAGGATGACGAGCAGACCCACAAGCAGATCGAGTACGGCCACCCGGTCGAGCCGCCAGCGAGCGGCAAGCTCGTCGACGTACGTCGCGTCGCCGGTCCACCAGACCCGCGCGCCGAGAGCGTCCGCCTGCGCCAGCCACCGCTCGTCGACCGCGTCGCGGGGAAACCGTCGCAGGTACGCGGCGACCGCGTCGGTCACCAGCTCGGCCTGGCGCGGTTGACCCCGTCGGGCGACCACCCGGTGCACCTCGGCCGGCTGCCATCCGCCCCGCCACAGCCGCGCGCACGCCTCGTCCTTCGCGGCCACCAGCTCCGGATCGACCTCGGTCGACCGCGTCACGGCCAGGGCGTCCAGCCCCGCCTCGTAGTCGATTGCCCCGGCGAGAACCGCCCTGATCCGCTCCCGCACCGATGTCACCAGCCCAGGCTACGGAGTCCGGGCCGGGCCTTCCGGCCAGTGGCCGGATCAGCGACGGTGGTCACTCCACCCGAGCGCGACAACACCCGACGGAGCTGTCGCCCGCCACCCGATGACGCCGCCGGGCGGCACGATCCGCCCGCTCTGAGTATCTGTACTCAGCGATGCCGACGTGCCCGTACTCAACGGCGGCGACATCGATGATGTGCACCCGTTTGTCAGGTGGCGCAGGCTTGATCGCTGTGCTTATCGTCAGGCCCGGCCGAGGAGTCCGACGAGACGAGGAGCACCATGAGCGTGGCAGCACCCACGATGACGGCAGGCCGTGCCGGACCGAACAGCGGTACCCGGATCGGTATCGGATTCGTAGTGCTGCTTCCCGCCCTACTCGCCCTCGCCTGGTCGTACCTGCTCCCCACCGTGCAGGCCCTGGGGCGCTCGACCACCCGTGACCGGATGGTCGGCCCCAGCGAGAGTGTGGGCGCCGCCAACTACGAAGCCCTCTTCACCCGGGGATTCCTCGGTGACATGGGCTCGGCCCTGCTCCTGGCGCTGGTGCCGCTGGCGTTGGCCCTGCTTGTCGCACCGGTGCTGGCGCTGCTCGCCGACCGCGCCGGGCGCCCGGCGCGGCTGGCGCTGCGGGCCCTGGTCGTGCTCCCGGTCGCCGGGTACGCGCCGGTGGCGCTGCTCATCGGTTGGCGCCTCGACCGGGTGGAACCCGGCACGATGCTGGACCGTCCCCTCGCGACCCTCGTGGAGTTCACCGCAGTCACTGGTGCCGGACTGGTGGTGGCGATCGCCACCACGGCCTTCCTCGGCACGCTCCGCGGCCGGCCGCACCGCCGCGACGCCCTGCCGGCCGCGCTGACCGTCGCCGGTCTGCTGATGCTCGGCATCATCGCGGTCACCCTGCAGACCTTCACCGCGACGCTGATGACGGGCAACAGCCGTACCCCCGTGGCGCACGTGGTCACCCAATCCCTGCAGCGTATGGACCTCGGTGGCGGCTCCGCCGCAGCGGTGCTGCTGCTGATCCCGCTGGCCTTGCTCGGCCTGGCGGCGACGGTCCTGCTGCTGCTCACGAAGGCCCGCATCGAGGTGGTCGACGAGGCCGTCACCCACCGCGAGCACCCGGAGGGCGTGGTCAGCAAGTCCGGTCCGGTCGCCGAGTCCGCTCCGGTCACCGAATCGACCGGTAACCGGCAGGCCCGGATCGGGCTGGCGGTCGCGGGGGCGATCGTGTTCGCCGTCATGCTGTGGGTGGCCTGGCCGTGGCTGACCCGCAGCCTGCGTTTCACCACCGAGATCCCGCCGATGCCGGCCCCCGACCTGAGCAGCATGTTGACGGCGACCTGGCTGCCGACCCTGCTGTCGGCGGTGGTCACGGTCGCGGTCGCGGCGGCGGCCGGCTTCGCCATCGGGGGCCTGCGTCCCCTCGGTCGGTTCAGCGAGTTGCTCCTGCTGCCCTTCGCGCCGTGGCTGTTCGTCGGCACCGGGCCGCTGGCCATCGAGTCGTACCTGCGGGCTCGCGACTTCGACCAGCTCAACACCTTCCTCGGCCTGGTGCCGCCGGGTTGGGTCAGCATTCCCGCGTTGTTCCTGTTCACCGTGCTGTTCCGTGGGCTGGAGCCCCGGTGGCGGGCAGGCGGTGGGTTCGGGCGCGCCATGCTCGCCCCGGCGGCGCCGATGATCCTGCTGGTCGGGCTGGTCACCTGGTTGGTCACCGCCGCACAGGTGCTCTGGCCGATGCTCGTGGCGTCGACACCGATGAATCGACCGGCACCGCTGGAAGCCATCATGATGTTCGCCAGGTGGGGGAGGGCCACCGACGAGTTCGCCCTCGGCGCGGTCCTGCCGCTACCGATGATCCTGATCTTCCTGGTCGCGTTCGGATGGCTACAGGTGCGCTACCTCGACCGGCTGGCGGTGCGAGTCGGTCGATGATTTCCCGGCAGAGGGTGCGTTCAGCCCGGCACGCGACAATCATGTAGGGATGTTCAGTACTCTTCGGACACGGAAGGTCGTGGCCGCCGGCGTGATGCTGGCGGCCACGATCGCTGTTCTACCCGCATCCGCCGCAGCGCAGCCCGGACCGTCCGCCGGCAGGCCGGACCGCGCCGAGTTGCGCGCCGCGCTCACCGCAGTACCCGAGGCCGGGGTGCCCGGCGTCCTGGCCGAGGTGCGCCAGGGGCGGCATGACTGGCGAGCCGCCGCCGGCCAGGCGTATCTGACCAAACCTCGACCCATGCAGCCACAGATGCGCCACCGTATCGGCAGCATCACCAAGACCTTCGTGGCCACCACCGTGCTGCAACTCGTCGACGAGGGACGGTTGGGTCTGGACGACCCGGTCGGCAAGTGGCTCCCCGACACCGTGCCGGGGGAGCGCGGTGACCAGGTCACCGTCCGGATGCTGCTGAACCACACGAGCGGCATCGGCAACTACACCAACGCGATGATCGACTCGTACGCGGCGATCAACCAGATGCAGGTCACCACGTACGCCCCGGCGGACCTGGTCGCCACCGGCCTGGCCATGCCGCCGACCGGCGCCCCCGGCACCACGTTCAGCTACTCCAACACCAACTACGTCCTGGCGGGACTGCTGATCGAGGCGGTCACCGGCAACGACGCCCCGGCCGAGGTGCAGCGGCGCATCCTGCGACCGTTGAAGCTCACCGGGACGAGCTTCCCGGGCACCGATCCGACGATCCGCGGCCCACACAGCGGCGCCTACTTCGCCCCGTTCGGCGCACGCGACCTCAGCGAGTTCAACATGAGCTGGGGATGGACGGCCGGCGAGATGATCTCCACCACGGCGGACCTGAACACCTTCTTCCGCGCGCTGCTGGACGGAGACCTGCTCAGCCCCGCCACCCTCAAGCAGATGCTCGACGGTGTGCCGATGCTGCCGGAGCTGCCGGAGGCCGGCACCTACGGCCTCGGCATCTACTCGCTGCCCACCCCGTGCGGCGAGTTCTGGGGCCACGACGGCGCCGTGTTCGGTCACCTGACCTACTCGCTGCACAGCCGCGACGGCACCCGCCAGGTGTCCTCCGGCATCAACATCAGCCACTACCAGGTCGGTCTGCCCGACCCGCACCCGTTCGACATCGCCTGGCAGACCTTCCTGCTCACCGCGATGTGCCCGGCCGGCGACGTGAGCAGCCGCTCGGCAGAGACTGCACCGCAGCTGCCCAGCGTGACCCGGATGCCGGGCAACGACGCGGCGGTGGCGGCACCCTAGGGCGTCACACGGCGTTGCGGCCGGCTGGACGGCGTTACCTCGTGCAGAGTGACGGCGTCCAACCGGCCGTCGGCCAGCTCGGCGGTGAGATACGTCGCGTACGGCTGACGCCGCCGGTCGGTCGGCGAGCCGGGATTGAGCAGCCGCAGACCGCCCGGCGCCTCGCTGTCCCACGGGATGTGGGAGTGCCCGAAGACGAGCAGGTCGCAGTCGGGAAAACGGGCCGCGCAGCGACGCTCCCGGCCACTGGCGGGGCCGGTCTCGTGCACCACCGCGATCCGCATCCCGGCCACCTGCACCCGGGCGATCTCCGGCAGCCGGGCACGCAGCTGCGGGCCGTCGTTGTTGCCGTAGACCCCGACCAGCCGGGCGCTGCGCCGCTCCACCTCGTCGAGCAATTCCACGCTGACCCAGTCGCCGGCATGGATGACCAGGTCGGCGGCATCGACGGCAGCCCACAGCCCGGACGGCAGGTCACGGGCCCGCTTCGGCACGTGCGTGTCCGCCATGATGACCAGCCGCATCCCGGCAGCGTAGCCCCGACCGGCCCGGTCAGCCCGTCACCGCGGCCAGCGACCGGAGCAGATCCTCGCCGTCGGGCCAGGGGCCGAACCCGGCCCTGGAATCCAGATGCCCGACCGCGCCCGCGTCGAACAGCTCCGAACCCCAGTCCCGCGCGTACGCCTCGAACTGTTCGACGGTGGTGTTCGGGTCGGTGCGGCTGGCTACCAGGATCGAGCGGAACGGCAGGGGCTCGCGTGGCACGTGGTCGATGACGACATCGACGCTCTCGCCCGGACCGGGTTTCCAGTCCGGATCCAGGTACGGCGGTGTGACCAGCAGCGCGGCCCGGACGGGACCGAGGTGCCGGTGGGCCCAGACGGCGACGGTCAGGCATCCCGCACTGTGCGCCACCAGGATCACCGGCTCACGGTCAGCGCTGATGGCAGCGTGCAGCGCGGCGACCCGTTCGGTGGCGACGTACGGCGGCCCGGGCGGCTCCGGCGCCCACTGAAACCCCGGACGGTCCCGCACCCACCTTCGCGACCAGTGGTCGGCCGACGGCACACCCCGACCGGGCACGACCAGGTGACGCGTCACGCCCGGCAGCCGTTTCCCGAGGTCATGGCAGCGGCTGGTCGGGCGGGAGCTGCCGGATGGGGTCGCCGACCCGGATCGTCGCACCGACGACCACCCGGGCGTTGAGGCCACGCAACCGTAGTCGCTGACCTTCCTCGGTCCACACCACCTTGTGAGCGTCGCGTCCGAACCGGGCGGCGAACTTGGCGCAACCGTTGTGCGGCTGGTCGGTCACCTCGATGACCGCCCGGTCGCCGATCGCCAGACGAGTGCCGGCCGGCAGCGCCTCGACGCTCAGGTCCAGGTCGACGTAGAGCTGATCACCGGCCAGCGCCCAGGCGTCGCGATCGGCACCGGCGATCAGCTCGATGAAACGGGAGTTGATGACGTTGAGCTGCATGTCGGGGTGCGGTGACCGGTCGGGTGTGCGTTTGCTGGGTCGTTGACCCCAGCTGTCGCCGAGCAACCCGACGCCCGCGTCCAGTTCGGCCTCCGACAGCACCTCGCGGGCGTCGACGGCCGGCCGACGTACGGCCAACGCCAGGGTGCCGGACTCCCGGGGGGACTGCCGCACCAGGTGCAGCCCTGCCATGATCTCGTCCATCGAGCGATGCCGTACGGCGACAGAATTCTCCATGATGCGACTGTCCCTCATGGGTCTGCACGACGTCCATCAGTATCGACACCTGGGACCCTGCCCGGACGCCCTCGGGTCACCCCTCCACGCCGCCGAACCGGGTTGATCGTGACCGGTATCGTGGCCGGGCCGGCCGCGGGACTTCGGTGCGACTTCCGGAACCCGCCTCTGAAGCGATGCTTCGCAGTTCGTGCCCCCATTCCCCGGCCGGCACCCAGGGTGACGAGAGAAGGTGCAGTCGCGGTCATGTCGCGGGCGGATCGGGTCGCGTGCGAGGACGTGGTGATGTTCGTCAACGCCGCGATCACCTCGACGGCCCAACGCGAGTTCCGCTCCACCGCCGCCGCGCAGCGCCTGTCGTTGGACTTCCTCCACGAGTACGTCCTGGGCAACTACCGCGACCTGTACGCCGCGACCCTCGCCCTGGACGTCAACCAGCTCAACGCCGCCATGGTCGTGACGAACCTGCTGCGCACCGCCGCAGAGGCCAGCCGCGAGCAACGCGCGCAGGAGGGGCGACTGATCGCCGCACGGCTGCGGACCCTGCCACCACAACGGGTGTACGGCGTGTTCCGCGACCTGCGCCGGCGGGGGATCAACAACCGGCGTACCCGTGCCATCGTCCGCGACTGGGTGACGGCCCGCCCCGACCCGGCCTTCGACGCGGTCAAGTACCGCCGCTCGTTGTCCGTCGCCGCCCGACACGCCCACCTGCCACTTCCCGGCGAGGTCGGCACGGTGCTGTTCGACTGGCGTCGACCCAAGCGCTACGAGACACCGATCCTGGAGGCGTGGCGGCGCGCCCACTACGACCAGCGGGCCCTGTACGAGCTGCCCTACACCGTCGCCGAGGGACTGGCCGCCCAGCACGGCATCGACCGGGCCCGGTTCCTGTCCGGCATCGCACCCAGGCTCACCGCCGGTGAACGGCTGCGGTTGCAGGGCAACGCCGTACGGCACAAGGTCGACGGCGTCGCGATGGACCTGGCCACGGCACCCCTGACCCGGCTGGCGAGCTACGTGCTGTCACTGCCACGTCCGGAACGCCTCCGGCGTCGCGACGAGCTGACCGGCGCGCTCCGGGCCGCCGCGCGTCGAGCCGCCCGCCGGCAGGCGGGCACCTGGGGCCAAGTGGTGGCCGTCCTCGACGACAGCTACTCCGCCGCCGGCTCCGGGACCAAACGTCGCCGGCCACTCGCCGTCGCCCTGGCCACCCACTATCTGCTGGAGGCCCTCGCCGCCGACTTCACCGGGCTGTGGCTGCACCACCGCGGCGACCCGCTGCTGGTCCACCCCGTCGGGGCCACCGGGCTGGGCGTGCGCATCCTCGACGCGCTCGAACGTCGCCCCGACCGGCTCGTCATCGTCTCCGACGGCTGGGACAACGCCCCACCCGGACAGGCCGCCGAGGTGCTGCGGATCTGGCGCACCCGCCTCGACCCCGACCAGCACACCAGCATCGTGCACCTCAACCCGGTCTACGACGCCGACACCTTCGACGTACACCGCCTGGCCGCCGGCGTGGCCACCGTCGGGGTCCGCGACGCCGAGGACGCCGCCGCGCTCGTCGAACTGGCCCGCTTCGCCACCGGCAGCGCCGGCTTCGACGAGCTACGCCGCCACCTCGCCGACCGGGTCGAGCGGTTCCTCGACGCCCAGGAGGCAGTGTCGTGACCGCCGTCATCGAGGGCATCGACCTGGCCGGGCTGACCGCCGGACCCGCCCAGACGTGGGGGGCGATCCGCCTCGTCCCGCTCCTGCGGCGCGACCCCGTCACCGACCTGCGCCTGCACGCCCGGCTCCACGACCCCGACGCACTGTCGATCGTCCAGACCGCGCCCCGCACGGCGTACGTCTCGTTCATCCCGCACGCGTTCGTCGCCACCTGGACCACCGACAGCACCCCGGCCGCCGCCTACGGCACCCAGTTGCGCGGCAGCACCGACACCGAAGTTCCGGAGGGGATCCGGCTGGTGTTCCGCCGCCGCATGGCGCGCCGGGAGGACCGGCAGCGGCTGCGTTTCCTGCCGCTGCACCTGGCCATGGAGGGGTACCTGGCGTTGCAGTTCGGCGGCCCGCCCATCGCCTGGCAGGAGTGGACCCGCCAGGCAGTCACCCGTGGCCTGTCCCCCCGGGTGGAGGCCGGCTACACCGGTGCCGCCATCGCCGGCCTCGACGACGCGCTGCGCGTCTTCGAGATCCATCCCGACCAGTGCGGCATGGTGCTCTACGTCGCCGACGCGCTCACTGCCGCGTTCGTCGTTCCGCACCCGGACGACTACCGCGCCCTGCATCCCACGCTGCTGCAGGACTTCTACGGCGATCTGCTGTTCCACTACGCCCACCTGTATCCGGCCGTACCGGATTTCACTGTCCGGCTCGACGACACGGCCGTCACCAGCGTCGCCGATCTGCGCGCCCAACTCGCCCGGGTGGACGCCGAGTGGCAGGGCTTCCACGCCGTGCTGGCCGACGGACTGCTCGCCGCCGGACGGCTCACCGTCACCCCGGTGCACCGGATGGGCCGCTTCACCCTGGCCCGGTTCCTGCCCGCCTTCGACCCCGATACCGACAACCACATCGGCGAGGTCATCACCGACGAGACCGGCCAGTTGGCCTACCTCAAGACGTTCCGGCTGTCGGCTGCGCAGACCCGCCGCGGACATCTGCTGTCCCAGCTCGCCGCCCACGACTGGAACCTCGACACCACCGCCACCGCCCTGAGTACCGACCGCGTCGGACTGATTCAGCGTCTCGACCGGGCCGGCTTCGGCCACCTGCTGCGTCCCGACATCATCGACGCCTGCCGCAGGCGCGCGCGTGAGTCGCGCGGCCGTGCGGCGCGCTGAGGGCTGAGGGCCGTGGATTGTTCGAGTATCAGGTTGTTCGAGGAGCGACGGTGAGATCCCAGCCGGGAAGGTCTTCGTCGTCGTTGGGCGTGAGGGTGGGCTCGTACCACGTCGCGGCGGGTCGGCCGGCGTGTTCCCACCGGTCGAGCCAGCTCCGCAACGCGGCAAGCGAGGGGGACCGAGGACTGTCCGCGATGATCGTGGAGTCGGTCAGGATCACGGCTGCCGAGGAGGCGGTGGTGTGGCCGATGCCGCGTACGCCGTCAGGGGGCAAGGCGACGACGCTGCGGTTGCGGCCCGCGACGATGACGGAGAAAACCGTCCACGACAGCCAGTCCAGCGGTGATCCGGCGTACGTCTCCGTGTGACCGGGGCGCAGTAGCAGGTCGAGGGCGGCGCGGGCACCGGTGTGCTGCCTGTCGTCGCGGTCGCGCCAACCGATGGACAGCCACGCTGTCCCGGGTTGTCGACGGACGTGATCCACCCAACGACCGGGAACTGTCAGCGCGTCGGGCACCGCGCGCGTGGTGCTCTGGGCGTACCCGCCGAAGGTGAGCGTGTCGACGCGTGGAGTTCCGGCCGCGAGAGTGATGCTCGTGATCACCGTGGTGGACGGCTGCGCGGCGACAGGTAGACAGGCCACGATCCGGCCGTCGGCGGTCACCTGGTCGACCCAGGCGCGGGGCAACCGGGGCGGCGTGCACCAGGCCACGAGTCGCTGGTAGGGGGCGTGCGGCAGGTAGCCGGCCAGGCCGTCGGCGACATGGCAGGTGATGGTGGTCAGGCCGCGTTGGCGATGCAACCGGTTGGCCCAGCCGACCAGGTGGTCACTGATGTCGACGCTTGTCACACGACCGGAGGTCCCGGTCAGGGCGGCAAGCAACGCCCCGGAGTATCCGGTGCCGGTGCCGATCTCCAGCACGCGTGCGCCTTCGGGTACGTCGAGGGCGATCACCTCGCGCTGGATCGACTCGGCGGCGGAGCGGTGCAGGGTCTCACCGCGCTGTTCGTTGTGGACGTAGTGGCGCTCGGGCACGGTGCCGAACACTGCCCTGTCCTGGTCAGCTCAATGTGAAGGTCACGTCGTCGACGTCGAAGGCGGTGACCCCGTTGCCGGCCGTCTCGCTGGCGAGGAAGGTGACCGTCGCGGTGCGCTCGGTCGTCGCCGTCTCGGAGGACATGCTGTACTCCCGCCACTGCGACCCGCCGTCGTAGGCCAGCGAGAACCTCGTCTTCGGGGGGATCCCGGTGACCGCCAGCCCGACGTTCAGGTAGTCGCCGCGGCTGGTCTCGGTGGTGAGGGTCCGGACCCAGAACCGGACCGTCAGGTTGCAGTTCGCCGGCACCGTCACGTCGGTACGCAGCAGGTCGTACCGGCTGACGTCCAACCCGGCGAAGGTGGCGTACGCGCGGCCGGTGTGGGCGGGCCGGGCCGTGTCGCCGAGTACGACGATGCGGGGGTCGGCGGTCCAACCGGTGGTGCCGCGCTCGAAACCCGGGTTCGGGTGGATCTGCCCGCGGCAGGGCGCATCGGCTGTGGGCGGGCGGTGGGGTGCGCTGGCCGTGGTCAGCAGCAGTAGGGCAGCAGAGGCGAGAGTGACGAGGGTCTTCATCGGTTCTCCCCGTGTCGAGCATCTATGAGGTCGATTTCAATCGACGATGCTCGATCGGTGTTCCCGCGTCAAGGCTTTCCCGTTGTCGGCTCTGGGCGGTCTGGTCGACGGTGTGCCGACCGAAGATCCCGCGCCGCCAGGTCGAGGCTCTGATCGGTGGCCGTCCCCGACCGTCCCCGGTGGCCGCAGTGCCGCGACCTGCGGTTACCCGGGCGAAGCGATCTGAGGGACGCGGCAGGTCGGACCGGCTGGGTAACTACGGTGAACGAAGGGGCGCGAGCTGCACGGTCCAGGTCCGGGCTGTTCCGACGACGGCGATTGCCCGGCAGAGGAGGTCGCAGCCCAGCTGAGCGCTTCCCTCGGCGAAACCACGATTGATGATGCTGATTGCTCTCGGGTGGTCGCCTGCTTCCAGGGCATTCTCCAGGGCCGTGGTCAGAACCTTGGCGAGCGCAGAGTGAAAGCTTTCCGCCCCTTTTTCGCGAAGATTTTTGATCGGCCTGCGCGGCTCCGGTGAAGAGACCGCCGATGGGGCCAGTGCGAAAGTCATGTCCTTCTCCTGTGCCGGAGGGCCGCCCGAAATGGCGGCACCCGAAACTGGAGGTCAGCCAGACCTCCGATGGGTTGCCTCACGACAACGCTGGTCACCGCCCGCAACGTGGCGTTATCCGGCAGCACGTCCGAAGTGCCGGTGGGCGCGGACGCAGACGGTGATTCACCGCTCCACTCTACGCGCACGCCCACTACGCGCTACCGCTGTCACGTCAGCCGTCCCCACCCCACGGGCGCCAGCGGCCAGTGGCCCGCACGCCGTCAAGTTCTGTGCTACGGTTGCCTCGTTGCAGTTTTGATTTCCGTTGACGTCTCGGCGCCTGATGGGTTAACCAAAACCCGTTCAGGTGCTTTTTTCGTTTTTCGTGTCGTTCCCGACGCGGGTCATCAACGCAGCGGCACGCGAGACCGCACAGTGCGGTCTCCAACAGCCTGCGAAGGAGCAGACATGGCTACTGGTACCGTGAAGTGGTTCAACGGTGACAAGGGCTTCGGTTTCATCAGCCAGGACGACGGCGGCGCCGACGTTTTCGCCCATTTCTCGGCGATCTCGGCGAGCGGTTTCCGCAGCCTTGAGGAGAACCAGCGCGTCCAGTTCGACATCACCCAGGGCCCGAAGGGCCCTCAGGCGTCGGACATCCGCTCGCTCTGATTTCACGCTTCGTCGAACGGCGGCCTGACTGGTTCAGCAGGCCGCCGTTCGGCGTTTCGTCTGTCATTCGTTCAGGTTGTTCTCGGCGATGTGCCGACCCGAAGGAGCCCTTCGATCCCGCGCAGGAAGGTCTCGGACACCAACGCGGGGTCGTAGAGGCATCCGGCCGCCATGGCGCCGTCGCGGAGCATGACGAAGTGGCGCGCGGCGTCGTCTGCGGTCTCCTCGCGTATCTGCGCCATCAGCCTGGTGAGCGTGTCGAGGAACCACTGCCGGTGAGCGATGATCTCCTGATGCACGGGGTGGTCGGTGTCGGGGTACTCGGCCGCCGCGTTCAGGAAGGCGCATCCGCGGAATCCGGGGGACTGGATGTTCTGCGCGATGGATCTGGCGATGGCCAGTAGGGAATCGGCGGGCGACGGGTTGGCGGCGATGGCCGTCTCGACCGCGCCGCGATCCACCCCATGGACCTCCCGCAGGTAGGCGAGGATGAGGTCGTCCTTGCTGGCGAAGTGCCGGTAGAAGGTGGCCCGGGTCACCTTCGCCTCGGCGATGATCCGATCTACGCCCACCGAGTGGATGCCGTGCGCGTAGAAGATCCTGGTCGCCGTGGTGAGAAGACGGGTTCGCGCCTCCGAGGGCCGGCTGTCGGGTTCGCCGCGTGTCATGCCTCCAGCCTAGCGGACAGAACGTTCGGTCTTGACGATGCGGTTCGGCGCTGGCACTGTTGCGGTGGGAGAACGTTCTGTCTCCCATCCCTTCCGTGGAGAGGGTCACCGTGACCACCATTGCTGCTTCACCCGCCATCTCCCAGACAGCCTCGGCACTGCGGCGCCTGTACTTCATCCGCTTCGCGTTCGCCATCGTCTGGGCGGGCGTCACGATCGCCACCGCCAAGGAACTCGGCCTGCTCACGGTGGCACTGTTCGTGCTCTACCCGTTGTTCGACGTGGGCGCCGTCATCGTCGACCTTCGTTCGACGCGGACCACCGGTTCGCCGGTCCTGCTGTACGTGAACATCGCGGTGAGCCTGGCCGCAGCCGTCGGCGTCGGTGCCGCGGGCACCTCCGGCATCCCCGCTGTGCTGCGGGTATGGGGTGGCTGGGCCATCGTTGCCGGTCTGGTCCAGTTGATCGTGGGCGTCACCCGTCGGCGAATGGGCGGCCAGTGGCCGATGATCATCAGTGGTGGCATCTCCACTCTGGCCGGCGGGTTCTTCGTCGCCGGTGCTGCCGCGGAGAGCCCGTCGTTGATCAATGCGGCCGGCTACGCCATCCCGGGCGCTATCTTCTTCCTCGTCGCGGCGATCCGCCTCGGCCGTGCTGCGAAGGGGAGCTGACATGACCGAACTGGCGTACGACGTCGTCGTGATCGGCGCGGGACCGGTCGGGGAGAACGTCGCCGACCGGGTCGTGCAGGGTGGCCTGACCGCGGCCATCGTCGAACGGGAACTGGTCGGCGGGGAGTGCTCGTACTGGGCCTGCATGCCGACCAAGGCGTTGCTGCGCAGCGGGTCCGCGTTACGCGCGGCCCGCCAGGTGCCCGGGGCGCGTGAGGCGGTGACGGGAGACCTGGACGCGGCGGCGGTGCTGGCGCGGCGGGACTCCTTCGCCGCGAACTGGCGCGACGACGGGCAGGTGTCCTGGCTGGAATCGGCCGGGATCGCACTGCACCGAGGTCACGGACGGCTCAGTTCCGCCAAGGTCGTCGAGGTGACCGACGCCGACGGCGCCACCACGACGTTGACCGCGCGGCACGCGGTGGTCGTGGCCACCGGCAGCAGTTCCCGGAAGCCGGACATCCCTGGCCTGCGCGCCGCAGCGCCTTGGTCCAGCCGCGAAGCCGCTGCGGCCACGTCGGTTCCCCGCCGACTCGCCATCATCGGCGGCGGCGTGGTGGCGACCGAAATGGCCACCGCGTACGCCGCACTCGGGTCCTCGGTGACGATACTGGCCCGCGACGGCGTGTTGCCGTCGGTGGAACGGTTCGCCGCCGAGCAGGTCACGCAGTCGCTGCGTGCGGCCGGTGTGACCGTACACGTCGACGCGGAGGCCGTGTCCGTGCACCGCGACGACGAAGGCACCGTCCACGTCGAAACCACAAAGGGCGAGCGGGTCGAGGCCGACGAGGTCCTCGTCGCGATCGGCCGTACGCCGAACACCCGGGACCTCGGACTCGACACCGTCGGCCTGACGCCCGGTGACTGGCTGACCGTCGACGACACGATGCGGGTCGTCGACGCCGGCGACTGGCTGTACGCCGCCGGTGACGTCAACCGGCGGGCGCTGCTCACCCACCAGGGCAAGTACCAGGCACGCGCGGTCGGCGACGTCATCGTGGCCCGCGCGAAGGGCGAGAAGGTCGACGACGGCCGGTGGGGCCGGCACGTGGCGACGGCCGACGAACGTGCGGTGCCGCAGGTGGTGTTCACCGACCCGGAGATCGCCGCCGTGGGTCTGACGGCGGCTGCGGCCGAGGCGGCAGGGCTGCGGACCCGGGTCGTCGACTACAACCTCGGTGCGGTCGCCGGTGCTGCCCTGCATGCGGATGACTACCAGGGGCAGGCCCGGATGGTCGTCGACGAGGACCGCAAGGTGATCGTCGGCGTCACCTTCGTCGGTCCGGACGTGGCGGAGCTGATCCACGCCGCGACCGTCGCCATCGTCGGTGAGGTCCCGTTGGACCGGTTGTGGCACGCGGTTCCGGCGTACCCGACCGTCAGCGAGGTGTGGCTGCGGTTGCTGGAGGCGTACGGCCGCTGACGTCGTCTGTTCGAAGGGAAGTCGTTGATGCAGGTGCGGCCCGAGTTCATCCGTGGCGTCGCCGAGGTCGAGGTCACTCCGCGCGGCATCCGAGCGCACCGGCTGCCCGCCTGGGTACGGGAGCAGTTCCCCGACGGGCAGTTGCTGTCGATGGAGAACCAGCCCTCGGGCGTGCGCGTGGTGTTCCGGACGGCGGCGAGCGCGTTCGACCTGGTGGTCCACCCGACCCGGATCGCCTATGTGGGCGCCGACCGGCCGCGTGGGCGCATCGACGTCTACGCCGACGGCGGCCTCGTCGTCCGTGACGTGCTCGACGGCGGCGACCGGTTCGAGGTCGACCTCGCCAGCGGCGACAGCACGCTGCACCCCGGCCCGGCGCACACGACACGGGTCTCCGGCCTACCCGAGGGCCGGCACCGGATCGAGGTCTGGCTGCCGCACAACGAGTCCGTCGAACTGGTCGAGCTGCGTGCCGATGCCCCGGTCGAGCCGGACGACGTCGACCTGCCGCAGTGGGTGCATCATGGCAGCTCGATCAGTCAGGGCTCGAATGCGCTGGCACCCAGCGAGATCTGGCCGGCCGTCGCCGCCCGCCGTGCCGGAGTGGAGCTGCGCAATCTCGGCCTGGGCGGCAGCGCGTTCGTCGATCCGTTCCTGGCTCGCGTGATCCGCGACGCCCCGGCCGACTATGTGAGCGTCAAGCTCGGCATCAACGTCGTGAACCTCGACGGGATGCGGCTGCGGGTCTTCGTCTCCGCCGTCCACGGCTTCCTCGACACCATCCGCGACGGCCATCCGGACGTGCCACTGCTGCTGATCTCGCCCCTGTTCTGCGGCATCCACGAGGACACTCCCGGGCCGGGCGCGATCGACCCCGCCTCGATCGGCACCGGTCAGGTGCGTTTCGTCGCGACCGGCACACCGCACGACGTTGCGCTGGGACGTCTGACGCTCCAGGTCATCCGGCGCGAGCTGCGGTCCCTGGTCGAACGCCGGGCGGCCGACAGGAACCTGCACTTCCTGGACGGCACCTCGTTGTACGGTGCCACCGATGCCGCTGAACTCCCGCTGCCCGACGGCTTGCACCCGAGCCCCGAGGCCCACCAGCGGATCGGTGCCCGTTTCGCCGAGTACGCCTTCACCGGCACCGGCCCGTTCGCCCGGCCCGCAGCCGGCGGTGGCGCCTAGCGTCGGACGTCTGACCGACAGGGCGTCTACGCGCCCTGGCCCTGGTTCTGCATCAGTCCGCCGTCCATGAAGTACGTCGACCCGGTGACGTAGTCGGCGTCGTCGCTGGCCAGGAAGACGGCGAGCTTGGCGATCTCCTGCGGCTGCGCGGCCCGCTTCCAGGGGATGGACTGCACCTGCTCCTCCAGGTACTTCGGGTCGTCGATCGCCTTCTGGTTGAACGGGGTGAGCACCATGCCCGGCCCGATGTTGTTGACGTTCATGTGCATCGGGGCGACCTCCAGGGCGATGCTCTTGGCCAACTCCAGCATGCCGCCCTTGCTGGCGTCGTAGTCGGAGCCGCCGGCGCGGGCCACCTCCTGGTGGACGGAGGTGATGTTGATGATCTTGCCGTGTCCGCCCTGGTCGCGGCGGTGCTGGATGAACCGCCGACAGCAGAAGAACATCCCGTACAGGTTGGTGCGGATGGCCCGGTCCCAGGTCTCGGTGTCCAGGTCGGCCACCGGGATGCCGGAAGCGTCCACGCCCGCGTCGTTCATCAGGATGTCGAGGTGGTCGAACTCCCCGAGGGCCTCGTCGAACATGGCCTCGACCTGATGTTCGACGCTGATGTCGCCCTGCACCACGACAGCCCGCTGACCGGTCTTCTCGATCTCGGCCTTGGTGTGGTTCGCGCCCGCGTGGTCGTGCAGGTAGTGCACCACCACGTCGGCGCCCTCCCGGCCGAACTCGATCGCCGTGGCCTGCCCGATACCCGAGTCGGATCCGGTGATCATGGCGGTCCTGCCTGCCAGCCGTCCGGTCATCAGCACGCTCCCCTTTCGTGGCTGTCCCCGTCCACCGGCGCGTACCCGCTCGCCGCAGTCGTAACCGGGCGGGTGCCGACGGGAGGCAGCCGTGGGCTCACGTTGCCGGACTCGACCTCGCCGATGATCCAGGCGGCGTTGATGACCCCGATGTGGGACAGCGCCTGGGGGAAGTTCCCGATCAGGCTGCCGTCGCGGCGGTCGATCTCCTCCGACAGCAGCCCGAGGTCGTTCGCGTGGCCGGTGACGTTCTCGTAGACCTGCTTGGCCTCGTCGAGCCTGCCGGCCCGCGCCAGGGCCTCCGCCAGCCAGTACGAGCAGATGATGAAGGCGCCTTCCGTACCGGCTCCGGTCCAGCGTTGCAGCAGGTCGTCGCGCCCCAGCTCACTTCTGATCGCGTCCACCGTGGCCACGACCCGCTCGTCGTCACCGGGAAGGAACCCGGTGATCGGCATAACGAGCAGCCCGGCGTCGAGGTGGTCGGAGCCGAACGCGCCGGTGAACGCCTGACGGGATTCGTTCCAGCCCTGGGTCAGGATCGCCGCACGGATCTGGTCCCTGACCTGCGACCACCGGGGCACCTGCGCCTCGGCGTCCAGGGTCGACGCCAGGGTGATGGCCCGGTCCAGCGCCACCCAGCACAGCAACTTCGACGTCAGGTAGTTCCGCTCGCCCTCGCGTCCCTCCCAGGTGCTGGCGTCCGGCTCCTGCCAGGTGTCGGCGGCCCGGTCGGCCAGGGTGCGCAGCAGGGTCTTGGCGGCCGGCGACAGGTCCCCGAGTTCGTCGCGCAGGACCAGGGCGCACTCCAACGGTTCGCCGAGGACGTCGAGTTGCTTCTGCTGCCAGGCGTTGTTGCCGACGCGTACCGGGCGACTGTTCTGGTAGCCGTCAAGGTGGTCCAGGGTGTGTTCGGTCAGGTTCCGCTCGCCACCCACGCCGAACATGATCGGTATGTTCTCCGTGGTGTCCACCGATCCGATGGAGGTGGCCATCCAGTCGAAGAAGCGGCTCGCCTCGTGCGGACAGGCGGCGACCCACAGCGCCCTGAGGGTGACGCTGCCGTCGCGGAGCCAACCGAACCGGTAGTCCCAGTTCGCCGCCCCGCCGACCTGCTCGGGCAGCGAGGTGGTGGCGGCCGCGACCACCGCACCGGTGGGCTGGTAGGTCAGCGCCTGAAGGACAAGCGCGCTGCGCCGGACGTGTTCCCGGTACGGGCCCTGGTAGTCCTGGTGCAGGCGGTCCCAGGACTGCCAGGCGGCGACGGTGTCCCGCAGCGCGGCCCGCCCGTCCAGCGGGGCGGTCGGTGGGTCGGCGGAGTTGCGGTGGTGCAGCGTGAACACCGCGCTGTCGCCCTCGGCGAGGGTGAATCGCGTGGTCACCAGTGCACCGTCGACGGCGAGGTCACGGTCGGCGGTCAGGGTCAACCGGTCGCCGCCGCCGGCGATGTCGATCCCGGCCGGCGTTTCGGTGATCGTGGGACTGACCAGCCCGTACTCCGGCCGGACCGCGACCTCGACCGCCACGTCGACCGTGCCGGTGATGGCCTCGACCTGCCGGATCAGCACGTGCGGGGAGGTGAAGCCGATGCGGTGACCGCGTTCTCCGGCACCGAGGCTGAGGGCGTCGGTCAACCGCAGCACACCGGTCGGGGTGTGGAACTCCGTGCGGAGCACCATCGTCCCGTCGATGTAGTGCCGGGAGGTCGTGTACTTCCCGAGCGGCCGGATCGACCAGGAGCCGCCGGTGGCGCCGAGCATCCGGGCGAAGACGCTCGGCGCGTCGAATCGGGGCGGGCACCACCAGTCCACGGCCCCCTCCGAGGAGACCAACGCCGCGCCCTGACAGTCGCCGAGAAGTGCGTAATCACTGATCACGGCCATGTTCGCTCCTACCCGTGGTCGCGTTTCCCATGCCCCCGGGACCTGCGGGGGTGGCGACCCGACGTCGCAACCGTCGGCAGGTTGGAACGCGCGCTCAGTACTGCACCGGCACCAACGCGCAGGATTTGGCTGGAATCGGGCGCCGTGGCGTATACCCCGCGAGACGGCGCGGCCGGCTGCTCCCGGGTCGGGGGAGCGGGTGACTGGTGATTTCGCCGATGCGGTGTCGGCGGGCCGCCCCAAACACTGATCGCAGTCGATACAGCTCCAACCCAAGGGAGTACCCGACGTGCGATCAACCACCACCACCCGTCCCCGTTCCCTCACCCTGCTGGCCCGGCTGGCGATGACCGCCGTCCTGGCCGCCGGTGGCGTCGTCGCCACCTCGTCCGCCGCCCAGGCCGCCAACCCGTACGAGCGGGGACCGGCGCCGACCAACGCGATCCTGGAGGCCAGCCGCGGCCCCTTCGCGACCTCGTCGACGAACGTCTCCTCGCTGGTCAGCGGCTTCGGCGGCGGCGTCATCTACTACCCGACCACCACCACGGCGGGCACCTTCGGCGCGGTGGCCATCTCGCCCGGCTACACCGCCTCCTGGTCGAGTCTGGACTGGCTGGGTCCGCGGATCGCCTCGCACGGCTTCGTGGTCATCGGCATCGACACCATCACCCGCCTCGACCAGCCGAGCAGTCGGGGTCGGCAACTGCTGGCCGCGCTGGACTACCTGACCGAGCGCAGCTCGGTGCGCAGCCGCATCGACTCCAGCCGGCTCGCCGTGGCCGGTCACTCGATGGGCGGCGGCGGCAGCCTGGAGGCCGCCGCGAGCCGGCCGTCGTTGCAGGCCGCCGTGCCGCTGGCGCCGTGGAACCTGACCAAGAACTGGTCGAACCTGCGGGTGCCCACGCTGATCATCGGCGGTGAGAGCGACTCCGTCGCCTCGGTCGCCACGCACTCTGAGCCGTTCTACAACAGCATCCCGGCCTCGTCGGAGAAGGCGTACCTGGAACTCAACAACGAGGGCCACTTCTTCCCGAACACGGTCAACACCCCCACCGCGAAGCAGATGGTGGCCTGGCTGAAGCGGTTCGTCGACGACGACACCCGCTACGACCAGTTCCTCTGCCCGGGCCCGAGCGGCTCGGCGGTGGAGGAGTACCGCAACACCTGCCCGCACTGACGTCCTGCCGGGGCGGCCGCGACGCGGCTGCCCCGGATCGTTCGGCCGCCGGTCTTCCGTCCCGAGGACCGGCGGCCGTATATTGCATCGACAGTGCAATAATTCTGGAGGTGGTGGGTGTCCGACCACACGGCCGACGGGCTGCGCGCGCTGGTCGCCGCGTTCCTCGACACGCACGACCCGAACGGTGACCGCCTCGGTTTCCTGCGCGCCCGCTTCGACGCCGGGCTGGCCTGGGTGCAGCACCCACCCGGGCGCGGTGGCCTGGGCGCGCCGCCGCAGCTGCAGGCGATCGTCGACGACGCCTTCGCCGCAGCCGGCGCACCGGACAACCAGCCCCGGCGCAACAGCATCGGTCTCGGCATGGCCGCGCCCACCCTGCTGCGGCACGCCAGCGACGCCCAGTGCCGACGCTGGCTGCGACCGCTGTGGACCGGCGAAGAGGTGTGGTGCCAGCTGTTCAGCGAACCCGACGCCGGCTCCGACCTGGCGAGCCTGCGGACCCGGGCCGTGCCCGACGGCGACGACTGGATCATCGACGGCCAGAAGGTGTGGACGTCGCTGGCCCACGAGGCGCGCTGGGCGATCCTGCTGGCCCGGACCGATCCGGCCGCGCCGAAGCACCACGGCATCACCTACTTCGTCTGCGACATGACCGCACCGGGAGTGCAGGTGCGTCCGCTGCGGCAGGCCACCGGCGAAGCGGAGTTCAACGAGGTCTTCCTCACCGGTGTCCGGGTACCCGACGCCCACCGCATCGGCGCGGTCGGGCAGGGCTGGCAGATCGCCCGTACGACGCTGATGAACGAACGCGTCGCCATCGGCGGCCGACCGCTGCCCCGCGAGGGCGGCATGGTGGGCGTGCTGGCGCGGCTGTGGCGGGAACGCCCGGAGCTGCGCACCGCCGGGCTGCACGACGAGGTCCTGCGCGCCTGGGTGAGCGCCGAAGCCGCCCGGCTGGCCGCGCTACGGCTGCGGCAGCTGATCGCCGCCGGTGAGCCCGGCCCCGAAGGCTCGGCGGTGAAGCTCTCCTTCGCCGAGCTGAGCCAGCGGATCAGCGGACTGGAGGTGGAGCTGCGCGGCGCCGAAGGGCTGCGGCACGACGACTGGACGATGCGTCGCCCGACCGAACCCGACCTGCTCGGCCGCACCGCCACCTACCGCTACCTGCGCGCCCGGGGCAACTCCATCGAGGGCGGGACCTCGGAGATCCTGCGCAGCATCATCGCCGAGCGGGTGCTCGGGCTGCCCACCGAACCCCGGGTGGACCGATGAGCGACCTGCTCTACGACGCCGACGAAGAGGCGCTGCGCGACACCGTACGCACGTTGCTGGCCACGCACGCCCCGTGGCAACGCACGCTCGCTGCCGTCGACGGCGACGATCCGTACGACGCGACACTGTGGCGTCGACTTGTCGACCAGCTCGGCGTGACCGGGCTGGCCGTGCCCGCCGAGCACGGTGGCGCCGCGGCCGGCTTCCGTGAGGTCGCGGTGGTGCTGGAGGAGCTGGGTCGGGCGGTCGCGCCGGTGCCCTTCCTGGGTGCCGCCGTGGCGACCCGGGCGTTGCTGGCCTGTGCCGAGCACACCCTGCTGCGCCGGCTGGCCGCCGGTGAATGCGACGTGACGATGGCGATCGGCTTCGCCACCGCACCCGACCTCGCCACCGCAGCCGACTTCGCCACCGGGCCAGAGGCCCGCCCCGCCCCGGTCACGGTCGGTCCCGGACCGACGCTCACCGGTCGGGTGCGCGGTGTGGCCGACGCCGTACCGCACGGACTGCTGCTGGTCCCGGCCGGCGACGCGCTCTACGTCGTCGACGCCGCCGAACCGGCGGTGCGGATGTCCGCCGTGGTGTCGCTGGATGCGACCCGACCGCTCGTCGACATCGAGTTCACCGCTGCGGCGGCCCGTCCGATCGCCACCGGCGCTGCCGCTGCCGACGCGGTGGCGGCGGCGCTGACCGTCGGCGCGGCGCTGCTCGCCTCCGAACAGGTCGGGCTGGCCCAGTGGTGTCTGGACACGACGGTGGCCTACGTGCGCCAGCGTCACCAGTTCGGCCGTCCGGTCGGCTCGTTCCAGGCGGTCAAGCACCGGCTGGCCGACGTGTGGGTGGAGCTGACCGAGGCCCGGGCGGTGGCCCGGTACGCCGCCGACCGGCTCGGCGCGGGCGGTCCCGAGGCGGCGCTGGCGGCCGCGTTGGCTCAGGCGTACTGCGGACCGGTGGCGGTACGGGCGGCGGAGGTCTGCGTCCAGTTGCACGGCGGGATCGGCTTCACCTGGGAGCACCCGGCGCATCTCTACCTCAAGCGCGCCAAGAGCGCCGCGATCGCCTTCGGCACCGCCGATCGGCACCGGGCCGCCCTGGCCCGGCTGGTCGATTTGCCCCCACCGGTCACGGCCACCGCCCCACCCGGCGCTGCCGTCCGTTGAGGACCGGCATCGAAGGTGTTGACGAAACACGCGAGAAACGTACACTCCCAGTGTAATAAGTTTGGCCGCACGGCGAGGGGCAGGGTTGATGACGGACGGTCTCGCACTGCACCAGGTCGGCGTCCGCTTCGGCGGCCTCACCGCCCTCGACGACGTCTCCCTTCAGGTCGGTCCGGGTGAGGTGGTCGGGGTGATCGGCCCCAACGGCGCCGGCAAGACCACCCTGTTCAACGTCGTGTGCGGCTTCGTCGCCGCGCACACCGGCACGCTGACCCTCGACGGCCGGCCACTGCGGCCCCGACCGCACCGGCTCACCCGACTGGGCATCGCCCGCACCCTGCAGGGCACCGGCCTGTTCGCCGGGCTCACCGTGCTGGAGAACGTGATGACCGGGGCCACCCACACCGCCCGCGCCAGCCTGCTGCCGGCACTGCTCGGACTGCCCCGCAGCGACCGCGACGAGCGCCGGCTGCGCGAACACGCCCGCACCGTTCTCGACGAACTGGGCATCGCACAGCACGCCGACGCCGCGCCGGACACCCTCCCGTTCGCCGTACGCCAACGGGTCGCCCTCGCCCGCGCGCTGGCCGCCCGCCCCCGCCTGCTGCTGCTCGACGAGCCGGCCGGCGGACTCGGCGCCGACGACGTGGACAACCTCGCCGAGCTGATCCGGACGCTGCCGCACCGGGGGACCGACCCCTGCGCCGTGCTGCTCGTGGAACACCACATGGACCTGGTCATGGCGGTCTGCGACCGGATCGTGGTGCTCGACTTCGGACGGGTCGTCGCCGCCGGGCCACCCGAGGCGGTCCGCGAGGACCCGGCCGTGGTCGACGCCTACCTCGGCGCGACCGTCGACGAGGCCGCCTGATGACCGCCGACCTGCTCACCGCCGAAGCCCTGGCCTCCGGCTACGGGCCGGTGCCGGTGCTGCACGGCGTCGACCTGCGGGTGCCCACCGGCACCATCACCGCAGTCATCGGTGCCAACGGCGCCGGCAAGACGACCCTGCTGCGCACCCTGTCGGGCATGCTGCGCCCGAGCGCCGGCCGGATCATGTTCGACGGACAGGACCTGCGGGGCACCCCGGTCGAGCAACTCGTCCGGCGCGGCGTGGCACACGTACCGGAAGGCCGCGGCGTCATCGGCGAACTCACCGTGGCGGAGAACCTGCGCCTCGGCGCGCTGTGGCGCCGCGACCGCCGCGACGCCGCACGCGCCCTCGACGAGGTCTACCAGCTGTTCGAACCGCTCGCGCGGCGACGACGGCACCTCGGCCACCAGCTCTCCGGTGGCGAACGGCAGATGCTTGCCCTCGGCCGGGCCCTTGTCGCCCGCCCCCGCCTGCTGTTACTGGACGAACCGTCGCTCGGCCTGGCACCCCGCGTGGTGGCCCAGACCATGGCGCTGCTGCGCCGGCTGCGCGACGACACCGGGCTGACCGTGCTGCTTGTCGAGCAGAACGTACGCAGCGCCCTGGCCGTCGCCGACCAGGGCATCGTGATGTCGCTCGGCCGGGTCGTCCTGGCCGCCCCGGCCGAGCGGCTGCGCGACGACACCGACCTGCGCCACGCCTACCTCGGATTCTGACAAACGCTAGGAGGACCGTGGACCGCTTCCTCTTCCTCACCCTCGACGGACTGTCGAGGGGCGCGGTCTACGCCGCGTTCGCCCTCGCCCTGGTGCTCATCTGGCGAGCCGGTCGGATCGTCAACTTCGCCCAGGGCGCGATGGCGGTCGCCGCCGCGTACGTCGCCTACAGCGTCACCGCCGCGACCGGCTCGTACTGGCTCGGCTTCGCCGCGGCACTGCTCGCCGGACTGCTGCTCGGCGCGATCGTCGACATCGCGGTGATGCGACTGGTGGACCACCGCTCACCACTCAACCCGGTGATCGTCGCGCTCGGGCTGGTCCTGCTGATCCAGGCACTCCTCGGCATGCTGTACGGCAACGAGTACCTGCCCGCACAGGCCCCGATGAGCCGTACCGCGCTGACGGTGGGCGACACCGCCCTGCTGTCCCCGTACGACCTGTTCGTCTTCGCCACCGTCGGCGTGGTCGGCGCGGCCCTGGTCTGGATCTTCACCCGGACCGCGATCGGGCTCCGGATGCGGGCGGCGGCGTTCGCACCCGAGGTGTCCCGACTGCTCGGCGTGAACGTCGGCGGCATGCTCACCCTCGGCTGGGCGCTGGCCTCGGGCGTCGGCGCACTGGCCGCGATGCTTGTCATCCCCACCGAACTGGGCCTGCATCCCCACGCGATGGACATGGTCTTCGTCTTCGCGTTCACCGCCGCGGTGCTCGGCGGGCTGGACAGCCCACCCGGCGCGGTCGTCGGCGGACTCGGCGTCGGCCTGCTGCTGTCCTACGTCAGCGGGTACGCCGGTGGCGACCTCATCCCGCTCGCGGTGCTCGCCCTGCTGCTGACGGTGCTGCTGCTGCGCCCCGGCGGACTGTTCGCCACGGTCACCGCGAGGCGGGTGTGAGCGCCACCCGGGCGCCCGCGCCGCCTTACCGACAGCGCGCCGTCGACCTCGTCCGTACCGGCCGGTCCGTGCCGACCCTGCTCCGCCACCTCGCCGTCGCCGTCGCCGTCGCGCTGGTAGTGCTGCTGGTCAGCTACCAGCTCGACTCGTACCGCAACTTCCAACTCGCCACGGTGGCCGCCTACCTCTGCGCCACCGCCGGACTGACCATCCTCACCGGGCTCTGCGGGCAACTCTCCCTGGGGCACGGGGCGTTGATGGCCACCGGCGCGTACACCGTCGCGCTGTGCCAGACCGCCTTCTTCGACCGGGGCGTCACCTCCGGTGCGGTGCTGCTGCTGTCGCTGGTCGCCGCCGTGGCGGTCACCGTGACGGTGGGTCTGGTCGTCGGCGTCGCCGCCGCCCGGCTGCGCGGCCCCTACCTGGCCGGGCTCACCCTGGCGGTGGCGGTGGTGGTGCCGGCGTTGACAGTCACCTTCGACGGCATCTTCAACGGCGAGCAGGGCCTGCCGGTGCCGGTGGCACCCGCACCGGCAGGGCTGGGTCTCTACTTCCCGCACGAGCGGTGGCAACTGTGGATGGCCGCCGGGGCGACCCTGCTCTGCCTGGTGGTGCTGGCCAACCTGGTCCGCAGCCGCTACGGCCGGTTGTTCCGGGCGGTACGCGACGACGAGGTCGCCGCCCGGCTCGCCGGCATCCACGTCGCCCGTACGCAGGTCATCGCCTTCGTGGTCAGCGCGGCCGGCGCCGGCCTCGGCGGCGCCCTGCTGGCGGTGCTCGCGCAGAGCGTGTCACCCGGCGCGTTCGGACTGAACCTTTCGCTGTTCCTGCTCATGGCCGTCGTCATCGGCGGTCTCGGCCGGCTCGCCGGCGCCGTGTGGGGCGCCTTCCTGCTGGTCGTCCTACCCGACCTGACGCACTCCCTGACGAACCTGTTCACCCTCTCACCGGCGACGGCGCAACGGCTGGAGGGCAACCTCCCGCTGGCGATCTTCGGGGCCACGTTGATCGTGGTCATGATCGCCGCCCCCGGCGGTGTGCAGGGTCAGCTGTCCCGACTGACCCGGGCGCTGCGCGCCCTCAGGCCGGCCGGGCGCTCGTAACCCGCCCCACCCCCACCACCCGCCTCGCACAACCGGACCGATGAAAGGTCGGTGTCCCATGCGAACCACGGAACGGCGCGGTCTCGCGATCGCCACCACCCTCACCTTGCTGCTCACTCTCACCGCGTGTGGCTCCGACGACGGCCCCGGCTCGGGGGAGCCGGTTCCCGGGGTCACCGACACGGAGATCGTCGTCGGCACCCACATGCCGCTGACCGGACCGGCGTCCGCCGGCTACTCGAAGATCGCCCCGGCCACGAAGGCCTACTTCGACTACGTCAACGCCAACGGCGGCGTACACGGCCGCAAAATCACCTACAAGGTCATGGACGACGGCTACAACCCGGCCACCACTCAGCAGGTCGTGCGCCAACTCGTCCTGCAGGACAAGGTCTTCGCCGTCCTCAACGGCCTCGGCACCCCCACCCACACCGGCGTGCTGGACTTCCTGCACACCAACCGGGTGCCGGACCTCTTCGTCGCCTCCGGCAGCCGCAACTGGGACCAGCCCGACCGCTACCCGAACACCTTCGGCTTCAACCCGGACTACACGGTCGAAGGCAAGATCCTGGCCAACCACGTGAAGACCACCCTGCCCGGCCGGAAGGTCTGTTTCCTCGGCCAGGACGACGACTTCGGGCAGGACGCCCTGGCCGGCGTGGAGAAGGTGCTCGGCACCGACGGGGTGGTGGCCCGCGAGACGTACGTGACAAGCAACACCAACGTCGCCCCCCAGATCGGCGCGTTCAAGGCCGCCGGCTGCGAGGTCGTCATCCTCGCCACCGTGCCCGGCTTCACCGCCCTGTCCGTCGGCACCGCCGCCCGGCTGGGCTTCCGCCCCCAGTGGGTGGTGTCGAACGTGGGCGCCGACCACCCGACGCTGGCCCGGCAACTCGGCGACGCCGCCGGACTGCTGGAGGGCATGGTCGGGCTGAACTACCTGCCGATGCAGGGCGACACCGACAACCCGTGGATCCAGCTGTTCACCAAGGTGAACAACGAACACAACGGCGGCGCGGAGTTCGACGGCAACGCCGTCTACGGGATGGCCGTGGGCTACCTGTTCGTGCAGGTGCTGCTGGCCGCCGGCAAGGATCTCACCCGCGAGTCACTTGTCGAGGCCGTCCGCAAGGGCGGCTACCAGGGGCCCGGCGTGGCGCCGCTGCGCTTCTCCGCCACCGACCACTCCGGTTACGGCGGGGGCCGGCTGAGCCGGGTCAGTGGGGGCAAGCAGACCTACTTCGGCCCGACGTACGAGACCGACGAGGCCGACGGACCGGTCAACGAGTACACCGCACCGCCGGTGTCACCACCGGCCAACGGTGTGCCGAACGCCTGAGCAACACGTCCGCGTGGTCCGCACCTGCGTACGGGTGCGGACCACGCCCGACCGCAGACGGGAGTCCGATGTCGACAGCCGACCCGGCCACCGACGGCTCGACCGCCGGCCAGCCGGAAGGAGCACGGTGGTTGCCGGGGGCGGCGGTCGTGGTTACCGGTGCCGGCTCCGGCATCGGTGCGGCCCTCGCCGAGCGGTTCGCCGCCGTCGGGGCCCGCGTGGTCGTCAACGACCTCGACGCCGAGGCGGCACAGGCCGTGGCCGCTCGGATCGGCGGCCACGCCTGTCCCGGTGACGCCGCCGACCCGGCCGGTGTCGCCGAACTTGTGGACTTCGCCCGCCGACGCCTCGGCGGCGTCGACCTGTACTGCGCCAACGCCGGCGTGGCACCCGCAGGCGACGCCGACGACGCGGCGTGGGAGACGGCCTGGCGGGTCAACGTGATGTCCCACGTTTACGCCGCCCGCGAACTGCTGCCGTACTGGCTCGCCGCCGGGCGGGGGCGGCTGCTGGTCACCGCGTCGGCCGCCGGCCTGCTGACCATGCTCGGCAACGCGCCGTACGCGGTGACCAAACACGCCGCGCTCAGCTTCGCCGAATGGCTGCGGGCCACGTACGCCCACCGGGGCATCGTCGTGCAGGCACTCTGCCCGCAGGGTGTGCGTACCCCGATGCTGGCCGCGGGCGACGCGATGAGCAGCGCCCTGCTGGACGCCACCGCCGTCACCACCGACCAGGTGGCCGACTGCGTGCTGGAGGCGCTGGACGACGACCGGTTCCTGGTGCTGCCACACCCGCAGGTGGCCGACTGGTACGCCCACCGGGCCGCCGACCCGGACCGCTGGCTGCGCGGCATGAACCGCCTCCAGCAGCAGACGGAGCACCGCGATGCCTGACCCGGCAGACCACGCCACGCCGGACGACGCCGCTTCGGACGACGCCGCTTCGGACGACGGCGGCCCGCTGCCCGGACTCGACCTGGACCGGCTGGCGACCTACCTGCACCGCCAGGTGCCCGGGCTGCTCACCGGGCCGCTGCACGGTGCGCTGCTGACCGGCGGGCGGTCCAACCTCACCTACGCGGTGACCGACGGGCAGACCCGGTGGGTGCTGCGCCGCCCGCCGCTGGGCCACGTCCTGGCCACCGCCCACGACATGGGCCGGGAGTACCGGGTGATGCACGCCCTCGCGCCGACCGCCGTCCCGGTGCCGCCGATGGTCCACCACTGCGCCGACCCGACGGTGCTCGGAGTGCCGTTCTACCTGATGGGGCAGGTGCCCGGCCGGGTGCACCGGGAACCGGAGGAGCTTGTCGGCTGGTCCCCGTCGCAGGTGCGCGACCTGGCGTTCCGGTTGATCGACCTGCTCGCCGTGCTGCACACGGTCGAGCCGGCCTCGGTCGGCCTGGCCGACTTCGGTCGCCCCGACGGGTTCAACGCCCGGCAGGTCCGCCGCTGGAAACGTCAACTCGACGCCTCCCGCAGCCGGGACCTGCCCGGCATCGGCGAACTGCACGACCGGCTGGCCGCCGCCGTACCCGAGACCCGTGCGGCGGCCGTGCTGCACGGCGACTTCCGGCTGGACAACGTCCTGCTCGGCGAGGACCGCAGCGTACGCGCCGTACTGGACTGGGAGATGTCCACCCTCGGCGACCCGCTGGCCGATCTGGCCCTGTCGCTTGTCTACGCCCGGCGGGTGACGGCACCCGGCCAGCCCGGCACCGACGAACTGGCCGCCCGGTACGCCCGACGCACCGGACGGTCGGTCGACGCACTGCCCTGGTATCTCGCCTTCGCCGCCTTCAAGCTCGCGGTGATCCTGGAGGGCGTGCACTACCGCTACGTGCAGGGCAAGACCGTCGGTGACGGATTCGACCAGATCGGCGCGCGGGTGCCGCCGCTGATCGCCGAGGGCCTGAGCACCCTAGGGAGACGATGACGTGGACTTCCGCTACGACGACACCACCGAACGGCTGCGCGAGCGCCTGCACGAGTTCATGACCGAGTGCGTCCATCCGGCCGAGCCGATCTTCGAAGCCCAGACCCGGACGGCCGACGAACCGTGGACGGCGCCGCAGGTGGTGGCCGAACTCCAGGCCGAGGCGCGTCGGCGCGGGTTGTGGAATCTCTTCCTGCCCGGCGAACAGGGCGCGGGCCTGACCAACCTCCAGTACGCGCCCCTGGCGGAGATCACCGGCCACTGCCCGTGGCTGGCCCCGGTGGCGCTCAACTGCGCCGCACCGGACACCGGCAACATGGAACTGCTCGCCCAGTTCGGCTCGGCTGAGCAACGCGAGCGGTGGCTCACGCCGCTGCTCGACGCCCGGATCCGGTCCGCCTTCGCGATGACCGAGCCGGCCGTCGCCTCCTCCGACGCCACGAACATCGCCACCCGCATCGAACGCGACGGCGACGCGTACGTGGTCAACGGCCGCAAGTGGTTCGTCACCGGCGCGATGGACCCACGCTGCGCGATCTTCATCGTGATGGGCCGGACCGACCCGTCTGCGCCCCGGCACCAGCAGCACAGCCAGATCCTCGTCCCGCGCGACACCCCGGGCGTCACCGTCCGTCGAGGCATGACGGCTTTCGGGTACGCCGACGGCGACCACGGCGGCCACGCCGAGATCGACTTCGTCGACGTACGGGTGCCGGTGACGAACCTGATCGGCACCGAGGGCTCCGGCTTCGCCATCTCACAGGCCCGGCTCGGTCCGGGTCGGGTGCACCACTGCATGCGGCTGCTGGGCATGGCGGAACGGGCCGTCGAGCTGATGTGCCGGCGGGTCAGCCAGCGGCACGCCTTCGGTGCGCCCCTGTCCGAGCAGGGCGTGGTGCGGGACTGGATCGCGCAGGCCCGGGTACGCCTGGAGCAGGCCCGCCTGCTGGTGCTCAAGACCGCCTGGCTGATGGACACCGTCGGCAACCGGGCCGCACACACCGAGATCCAGGCCATCAAGATCGCGGTACCTGAGGCGGTCGAATGGATCATCGACCGGGCGGTGCAGGCCCACGGCGCGGCCGGCGTCAGCCAGGACACCCCGCTGGCCCGACTCTGGGCCCGCGCCCGCGCGGTACGCATCGCCGACGGCCCCGACGAGGTGCACCGCCAGTCGCTGGCCCGCCGGGAGCTGCGCCGGCATCGGGACGCGGATGCCGTACCGGCACGCGTCTAGACTCGGCTGGCACGAGGGAGCAGCAAGGGTGAGGAGACGGGCGCGGATGGTCGGTGCCGAGACCGCCGGTCGGGTCGACGGGCGCACTGCGCGGGCGGAGCGCACCCGGGCGGCCATCGTCGAGGCGCATCTCGCGCTCATCTCCGAGGGCGACCTGCGTCCGACCGGTGAGCGCATCGCCGAGCGGGCCGGCATCTCCCTGCGTACGCTCTGGACCAACTTCAAGGACATGGAGACCCTGTTCGAGGCCAGCGGCGCGGAGCTGCTGCGCCAGCAGGACGCCGCCTGGCGGCCGATCTCGCCCACCCTGCCGCTCGCCAAGCGGGTCGACGCCTTCTGCCGGCAGCGGGCCAAGCTGCTGCAACTGATCGCACCGTCGGCGCGGGCCGCGCAGATGCGCGAGCCGTTCTCCGCACAGCTGCGCCGCAACCGGCTCAAGCACATCGCCCGGGTACGCGACGAGATCGAGCAGTTGTTCGCCGAGGAACTCGACCGCGCCGGGCCGGCACGCGACCAGGTGGTCAACGCGGTGGTGGCGGCCAGCACCTGGCCTGCCTGGTCCACCCTGCGCGACGGCCTCGGGCTGGGCGTGGACGCCGCCCGGGCGGTGATGGCCCGTACCGTCGGCGCGCTGCTGGCTCAGGTGGACGAGCGCTGACGGGTCGCGGCCGGTACCGCGAGGCGGGTGACCTGGGGCAGTTGCCGCAGAATTCCGCTTCTACCTCTTCTCAAGCGCTGTCCGATAGGTGAGACTCGATGCATGGTTAGTGCATCAGCAGTGCAAATAGAAGTGCTACGGGGCCGGCAGGGGGAGTGCCGGGAGATCCGCTCGCTGCTCGCCGCACCGGCCGGAGGAGCGCTCCTGCTGCACGGCGAGCCCGGCGCGGGGCGCACCGCCCTGCTGGCGTACGCCCACCGCCACCGTGCAGGTCGCCGCCTGCTGGCCGCCGCCGGCCTGGCCGACGAGGCGATGCTGCCCTACGCCGGACTGCAGCGGCTGCTCGACCCCGTGCTCGACCGCGCACACGCGCTACCCGAACGGCAGCGGCAGGTGCTGCGCGACGCCCTGACCGGCGAAGGCTGCCCCGACCGCGACCAGCTCATCCTCTCCCACGCCGTCCTCGGACTGCTCGCCGAAGCCGCCCACGACGGCCCACTGCTCTGCACCATGGACGACCTCGACGCAGGCGACACCCCGACGGCGCGGGTACTGACCTTCGTGGCCCGACGGCTGCCCCAACTGCCGGTCGTGCTCCTGCTCACCGCCGGCAACGACACCGCAGCGCAGGCGATACCCGGCCGCCGACTACTGCCCCTGGACCCCTCCGACAGCCTCGCCCTGCTGACCGCCCGACGCCCCGGCCCACCACCACCCGAGCCGGTGCTGGCCGCCCTGACCACCCTCGCCGCCGGAAACCCACAAGCACTCGTCGACCTCGCCGACACGCTGACCCCCGGCCAATGGAGCGGCACCGAACCCCTGCCGGCGGCACCGCCGACCGACGGCACCCTCGGCCGGACGTACCGCGCCCTGCTGGCCCGCCTACCCCGCGACACCCAGGGCGCGCTGCTGCTGGCCGCGATCGCCGCAGCCGACCTCGCCAACCCGACCCCGACCGGCCGGGCCGCCGCCGTGGACCCGCTCACCCTGGGCCGGGCGTTGCGAGCGGCCGGCAGCGGCGTCGAGGCACTCGTGCCCGCCGAAGCCGCCGGCCTGATCCGGATCACCACACCCGGTGGCGCCGAGTTTCCCCGACCGCTGGCCCGCAGCATGATCGAGGCCACCGCCTCCGTCGCCGCCCGCCGCGATGCCCACCTGCTGCTCGCCGCCGCCCTCGACGGCACCGGCTCGCGACTGCGTCGGGCCCTGCACCAGGCCGCGGCAACCGACGGAGATGATCCGGCGCTGGCCGCCGAGCTGGAGGACGCAGCACAGGTCCACCAGGACCGGTCGGTGGCCGCGACCGCGCTGGCCCGGGCCGCCGAACTCAGCGACGACGCGGCGCTCGCCACCGCCCGGCAGGTCACCGCGGCCCGCTACGCCTGGCAGGCCGGACAACCCGAGCGGGCCCAGGCGCTGCTGCACCGCGTCGCCGACGTGACCGGCGCACTGCCACACCAGGCTCTACCCTCACCGACCAGCCGCGGCGCCACTGGCCTGCCGATGGCCTCACCCGCGCCGGCCGGGCATAGCGCCGCTGGCCCGCCGGTGACCGCCGCCACGGCTGGTCTGGCCGAACTGCTGCGCGGTGAGATGCACCTGCGGTGTGGTCGCGCCTCCACCGCACTGCCCACCCTGCTGGCCGCCGCCACCACACTGGCCGACGTCGACCGCGAGTCGGCGCTCGTCGCCCTGGTCCGCGCCGGTGAGGCCGTCTGCTTCTCCGGCGACCACTACCGCTACGCCGAGGTGGCCCGCCGGGTGCAGGCACTCCGCCGCGACGGAGATCCACCGTGGGCGGACCTGCTGACCACCCTGGTCGCCGGGGTCGCCGCCACCCTGCGGGGCGAGCACGCCCACGGCGGCCCGCTGCTGCGCCGGGCGGTGGCGCTCGGCGGCCGGCTGCGCGGTGCCGCAGTCACCCCGACCGCGTTGACCGGTGCGGCCGCCGCCGGCCTGCTCGTCGCGGTCGACGCCGCGGCGTACCGGCTCGCCGAGGACGCCGTCGACCTGGCCGCCGACCGAGGCGAGGTGTCACTGCTACCCAGGGCGCTGGAACTGCGCGCGATGAGCGAATACTGGCTGGGTCGGCACGACGCCGCAGCGAAAAGCTGCCAGGAAGGACTGCGGGTGGCCCGGGCCGCCGGACAGCACGCCACTGCCGGCGTACACCTGGGTCTGCTCGCCGTGCTGTCGGCCGTGCGGGCAGACCACGACGCCTGCCTCGGCCACGTCGCCGAGCTGGGCGACACCGCCGCACCCGGCAGCCGCCCGTACGCCCTCGCCCAGTGGGCCCTCGGGGTGCTGGACCTGGTCGACGGCCGGTACGCCGACGCGGCCGACCGGCTGGCCACGCTGGCCCGACCCGGCACCGGACGTGGCCAGGTGCTCGTCCAGGTGATGGCCACACCCCACCTGGTGGAAGCCGCCGCCCACGACGGCAGGACCGCCCGGGCCCGAGCCGCGCTCGCCGTCTTCGACCGCTGGGCCGGAAGCACCGCCAGCCCGCTGCGCCGGGCGCTGTCGGCCCGCTGCCACGCGCTGCTGGCCCCGCGCGGCAGCGCCGAAGCCGAGGAACACTTCGACCGGGCGTTGTGCCTGCACCCGGCCGACGCCGCCACCTTCGAACGGGCCCGCACCGAACTGCTCTACGGTCGAGAACTACGCCGCAATCGGCGGCCCCGCGACGCCCGCGACCACCTGCACCGGGCCCGGCAGACCTTCGTCCTGCTCGGTGCCGACGTATGGGCCCGGCAAACCACCGTGGAGCTACGCGCGGCGGGGGAGTCCGTCGGTACGCCGGACCGGCAGGCGGTACGGCTGCTCACCGGCCAGCAGTTGCGCATCGCCCAACTGGTCGCCGCCGGCGCCACCAACCGGGAGGTCGCCACACAGATGTTCCTGTCCACCCGGACCATCGACCACCACCTGCGCAACATCTACCACCGACTCGGCATCCGCTCCCGTACCGAACTGGCCCGCGCCTTGGGCTGAGGCCGCGACCCATTCGTTCGGCACGAATGAGTCAGGTGCCGGTCCGCTGTTCCAGGTGTCGACGAGCATCCCGCCACAGACGCTCAAACTCCCCGGAGGACAGGCTTTCCAAAGCAGGCTTCAACGCGGGCTCGGGTGGAGGAAACGGGGCCTCCGGCACAACCCCGTACCGCCGTTCGTACTCAGATACCGCGCCCACGGTCCCTGAGTCACGAGCGATGAGCACCTCTGCGAGCGACGCCGCCGCCACGAAGACCCCGTCCGACCCGCGCAACTCAACGTGACGTAGCGCCCACCGATCAGCATCCAGCTCGTCGTAGTTCCAACGGTCATCATCGGACCAGTACCAACGGATGTAGGTGAGCACATAACCATTGTCGCCCGAAGCCTGTGGCAGCTATGCGGCCGACGGCCGCAGGTTCTTGCGCCAGTACCAGTCCAACTGCTCCGCGAGCCGCTCGCTTATTGTCATTTCCGCACCCTACGTACAACGGAGACCTGGCAACGACCCTCACGGACGCCGGGCCATTGCCTGCCGCGTGCTGGTCCGTGCCCGATGTAGGGGGCAAGATGGGTCAACGGCAGCGCAGTCTGCAGTCGCGTGTGCACGCCCCGTGCTGGACCGAGACGGTCGTGGTCACCCAGTGTGTAGATCAACACGATTCCCAAGCTGAGGGTCGAGTGTCACCTACGCTTACGTCCGTGCCTCACTGGTCGGAGACTGTGCGCGCCGCCGAGGAACGGGGCGACTGGGATCGAGCAATCGCGGTAGTCAGTGCTGTCGCGGAGTGTTACAGCACCGACCACGAGCGCCATAACGCGCACCTGTGGCACATGGATCTGCTCGCGCGCGCCGGCCGTCATGTCGAACTGGCGACTCTTGGCCAACAAGATGTGCATGCGCGCAGGCGGCTGAACCGGCTGCTCTACGAGGAAGGCCGGCTGGATGATCTGCGACAGCGAGCGCGTTCCGGAGACGGTGGAGCGGGGTACCTGCTCGAACGCGCGGGAGGTCGGGATGGCCTGGGTGCCGAGCAGGTGGGTGACTAGCTGGGCGACGACCGAAGCGGCCGACCCCGGACGGTCCACGGACGACGGTGGACCGTTCCAGCAGCCTGGAAAGCTCTGGCGAGACCTGTTTTGCCGGTAGTAACAGTGTCCCGAGTTGTGGCCGATACAGGGATAACTGCAAAAGTGCCCGAGAGCCTGACACGCGGCCCGACGGAGAAAGGTGGAGATGGTAGAAAGCGGTCCCCGGCGTCGGCATCTGCTCTGGATCTTGGCGTATGCGGCAGTGGCGATTTGGGCGGGTGTGAGTGGAGCTTCGCGGATCGGCGAGGGAAACCTCGGCTTGGGAACGTTCCTCCGGATCCTCTTGGCTGTTTTCATGTTAGGTGCCCTAGCAGCGGAGATTCGGCAGTATCGGCGCCACCGCCGATCGGCAAGTTAGGTCGCCGCTTGGTTGGCGTAGCTTCGACGACGGCACCTTGCCGAATCGCCAGATCTTCCAAGCTGACTTTGCAGCTCAAGGCGAGTGTGGCGAGCCGGAGACTAGAACCGCGCGGGTCGCCAGGACGGCCCCGCGATCTTTGGTGGCTTGGTCAGCGTGGGATCGATAGCTTGCCAGGTGGCGCGCCACTCACTGGGAGGAAGTGCCAAGGTGGCGCACACCTCGCGCGCCACCTCCTCGGGACCACGGCCACGCCACAGGGTGTCGACGAAGACCTGGTAGTCACCGTCGATCTGAAGGGCGACCCGGAACAGTTCGTGATCGCGGTAGTCGTTGGCGACCCAACTGGGTTTGAGGCCGTGAGAGCGCAACCGGTCGCGGTCCATGTCCGTCAGGACACGTCGTCCGGCTGTGCGCTCTGCCGTCTCCCACGAATGATCCGCAGCCACCCGTGCGACTTCCACGTCGTACTCGGCGGCCGAGAAGGAGACGCCGCGGTTCATGGGCACCTCGATCGACCAGTCCCAGTGCACGAGATCGCCGTCCCGTCTGATGGTGACGTCTGTGGATCCACAGCCATACACGCCGCATTCGCAGCGGGCGATCGGGACGGTGCGCGGCTGGGAGGCGGCCACCAGACGATTGGTGGGGACAAGGATGTCGTACGGGTCCATCCCGAGTCCGGCTGCGGCAGAGGTCATCTCCGTACCGTTGACGTAGACCTCCACCTGGAATCCGCCGCCTGCATCGCCGGGCGTCGGCACTACTTCCAAACGTAGAGAGTCGACTCCTGGCCGACGGGCGACTCCTCCACCTGTTGCGAGGGCGAAGCCTGGGGGGACAGCGCCCGGGTAGGGGATTCTGAGTTCCTCGAGCGACTTGGCCACGAGTTCGCGGATATCCCAGGATGGATCTCTCAGCGAAGCGCCAGCGAGTTCACGCAACGTCGGCGAGTCCAGCCCGTCGATCAGTGCCTGGCAGGCGGCATGGATCATGTCCGCCAGGCCGTACCCGGTGTCGGCGTTCCATCGCCCCACAGCGTCGTACAGGCGCTGCTCCGCAGACCCGCTGCCCTTCCCAGTCACGCCAACCATCATCCACAGCCCCTGCGAGGACCGCACCGTCGTTTCGCATCTACCGCCCTCGCAGCGTCCGCTCATCGGCTACGAGCGCGCGGCTTTCGTGAGCGCGCACCGGCGCGGGTGTCGAGTAGATGGTTACGGCGTTCGCGAGGGCTCGTCCGGGTGGCTGCTGGTGTTGTACGAGTTCTTGGCGGCGACCACGGCCGCCTGAAGGTGCTCGGGGTCGACGCCGTGTACGTTGAGCGGCGGGTGCAAACGCCGGACAAGTTCGGCCTCGATGGTCGCCGGCTCTGCGTCCTCCGCCCAGGTCAAACGCAGGTGCGCGGACATCCACGCGGTCAGCCGCGACTCGTCCTCAGGGATCAGGACGACACGGTCGGTAAAGGTCGTCTGGTATCCCTCGGACACCAGCAGCCCGGCCAAGGTGCGGCGCAGAGTCGAACTGCCCGAACGCCTCAGATGGTTGCGCAGGATCCGGCCCCGCAGGCTGGTTGCCCGTCCGAGGTACAGCAGCCGTAGCGACGGGACGTTTTCATTCGGTGGCCCGGGAAGCTCGGGAAGGATCGAAGGACCGGCCCACCAGGCGTAGACGCCGCTGCCACGGCTCAGCCGCTTGACGGCGACATCGACTTCGACCGGCGGGCCGCAGAGTAGTCGCAGGGCCTCTTCGACCCGGGTTCCGTCGGTGGGAGCACCGTCCGGTCGGGTTTGGGGAATGGTCATCGAGGTCATCCTAGGCGTCCCCGGCGGATCGGGGCCGGGGGCTGCAAGGACGCGGATGCCGCCGGCAAGGTCCGGCAGGGCCACGATCGGCGGCTACGCATACTGACAGGCCGATCAGCAAGCCGCGCGCTGTCTGCGGCAGAAGGGGATGTCGAGTCGGGCGCATATTGGAACGATGCGGGTTGCAGTCGTGGTCTGACTGCTCGCGAGGTTGACTCAGAGGTCGGTGATGCTCCCGTTGAGGGCGAAGGCAGCCACGGCGGCCAGCAGTGCGTCCAGGAAGTCGTCCAGGTCCTCAGCGACGACCGTGACGCCGAAGTCGGCGGACCCCGAATAGATGCCCTGCTCGTACCCGCATTCCCGCAGCCGGTAGACAGTGCCGACGTCGCCGACGGCGATGGCGTACAGGGCGCCGCCGCCGTCTGCACCGAAGATGACCACGTCAACGTCCTCGTCGAACGGCTCGCCGATGCGATCCGGGATCCCGTCGTCGTGGTACAGCATGCCCTGGATGTGGCTCGGCGAGAACATGAAGTAGCCGTTTGCGATGTCGGGCAAGGAGACCGCGCCCACCCATCTGGCGACGGCGAGGAGGGCGTCGGGTATCCACGGCAGTCGCTGCCGGAGCGCGGCGAGATCCGACTCCGATGCCGGCGGACCCACGGTGTGCTTGTCCGGTTTGAACGGATACCTCGATACGACGTCACGTAACGCACGCTCGGTGGCCGCCTCGATCGCTTCCGCCCAGCAAGTCAGCCGCTGCTCGTCCAACGCGGGTGCCCCTTCGGCTTGCAGCCCTCACACGCAGTACTGCGAGATGCGCTCCGAGCAGGTGCCGATGCCCGTTCCCGCTGGTAGATAGGGCAGGTAGTTCGGCCAAGGGTGTCACAGCCCAGGCAGCGCTGTCGTCGGCGTGGCTGAGTCGCTCTTCCGCCAGGCCGTGCCGCATAAGGGGCAGACATCAGCGGCACGATACCTGCGGCCAGATCGGCGAACTGTTCTTCAAGTTGAGACTGAAGTGCGACCCCGGGTACCTGGTCCTCGCCATCCGGGCGAGGCGGGAGTGAGCCACCGGCGACGGCATCAAGGACCCGGACGTGAACGGGGTCAACGATGCACGTCGTTGGGAGTACCGTCGACAGGTGGTGGCTGGGTGAGTTCGCCTGGCATCTTGAGCTTGGAGCGGCGTTATGGCTTCGTCCGTCGATCCGCGCTTCGGCGTAGCTCTGCGTGAGTTTCGGGAGCGGCGTGGTTTGTCGCTTCGGGCCCTGGGGCAGCTCGCGCATCGGAGTAAGAGCCATCTGCACGAGTTGGAAGCAGGGCTCAAGGCTCCGACAGTCGACACGGCGCGCCACCTGGACCGGGTTCTCGACGCTGGGGGTTCGCTCGCTCGCTTGGTCGATGCGCCTGTCGACCATGCGGCCGAGGCCGGCGAGCTGCGGGCGAGAGTCGCCGCCAGCGATGTCAGCAGGGACGTGCTCGAACGGATCGAGCAGGGCGTTGACGACCTCGCCAGTGCCTATCCGACGATGGCCCCGGCGGATCTGTTGCCGCTGGTACGGCAGCACCTCGCCTATGTCGGGCGGTTGCTGGATGGGCGGGTCACGCTTGCTCAACAACGGCGGTTGTTGGTTGCCGGTGGCTGGTTGGCGGTGCTGCGGGCGACGGTGCATATCGACCTGCGGCAGCGGACAGCTGCGGCTGCCCACTTGCGAGCTGCTCGTGATCTTGCCGAACATGCGGAGCATGACGAGATCCAGGCATGGTGTCTCGAAACCCGGGCCTGGGACGTGCTGACTCAAGGCGACTACCGGACGGCACTCGATCTCTCCGAACAAGCTCAGCGGGTCGCCCCGAAGGGCAGCTCTGCCCGCATTCAGGCAACTGCTCAGGAGGCTCGTGCGTGGGCGCGGATCGGGGACGTCGGTGCGACACGGCGAGCGTTGGACCGGGTCGAGCGGCTGACGGCGAATCTGCCCGTTCCTGAGCGAGCCGAACACCATTATCGGTACGACCCGGCGAAGGCCGCCGCATATACGGCTACGACTTTGGCGTGGGCTGGTGATCCCGGTGCCGAGCAGGTAGCGCGGGCTGTGTTGGCCGATTTGGACCCGTACGGCGATGGGGGAGCGCGGCCCCGCCGGTCCGCGTCGGCCCGCCTCGACCTCGGTCTTGCCCTGGTCGCCGCCGGGCAGCCGGACGAGGCGGTCGCACTTGGGGCGCAGGCCGTGGAGTCCGGGCGGGTGGTGCCGTCGAACTGGTGGCGGGCTGCGGAATTGCTGGCGAAGGTGGAGCAGTCGGGGGCACCAGAGGCCGCGACATTGCGTGACCTGTGCATCGAGTACGCCCCGGAACGTCGACCGCCAGCGGACAGCACACCTGGTTAGCGGACAGTCACCTTCTGGATCGTTGACGCGCACGGCGTAACGCTGGACCTCACTGCACCCGGGCGCGGAACGAGACACATCAGCAGGTGTCCCTCCGCGCCCTCAAGACGGAGGGCCGGACACATGACAGTGGGCATCGGACTCCTACGGCGGATCGTCAGCCGGTACTTCCCGTCGCCGGTCGGCTCCGGCTTCGGACAGCGCATCCAGACCATCGAGCAGGAGGCCGCCAGGCAGCGGCTGTTGGATCAGGCACGAGGCGCACAACAGCCTCCGGCGGGTGGGGATTCTTCGGTGCCGCTGAAGCGGCGCGTCTCGTACGACGAGTACCTGTCGGCTACCGCGTTGACCTTTGCCCGGCGGCATCGTCCGGTCTGGTGTTGGCGGCGGTGGCGGCGAGTCTGCCGCTGCGGAGCCGACCTGCCCTGCCGTGCTCGGCACCGGATTCCGATCAATCGTGGTCACTGGCCTGGGGAGGGTGAGCAGTGACCGGCGGGCCGGAATGGACGATCCTCGCCGTACACGTTCGTGGGCTTGATGGGATGTGTGCGGGTTGCCGGGTGTGGTGGGCGCGGCTGGTGCCGTACCCGTGTTGGCAGGTGGAGTGGGCGACGAGCCGGCAGGCTCGCGCGAGCGTGGCCCGGTTTCTGGGTGGTGTGCGGTGACCAGCCACGGTCCGGTGATGCCGATCTGGAGTTGTGGTGGCTGTGACCTTCCCTGGCCGTGTCCGACGCGGCGGCGGGAGTTGCGCGCGGAGTACGCGGGCGCGCCGGTGTCGTTTGCTCTCTACCTCGGTGTCTGTCTCGTGCAGGCCGCTGAGGACATGCCGTGGGCGCCGGCCGGGGTGCTGCATCGCCGGTTCGTCGGCTGGGCCAGGCAGGTGCCGGAAGTGCAGGAGTGAAGAACAGCAGCCGGGCCAGGCGAACCAGGCGGAGGGTTTACGGGCGCGCCCAGCTGGCGAGTTCTCTGGCCCCGGTTGCTGTGGTGGAGTCGGGGTGTTGGGCCAGGGCGTCGCAGAGGATGAGGAAGGCGTCCACGGTCCCGGTGACCTGGCCGAGCCAGTCTGGGAGGAGGTAGTTCACGACAGCGTCGTGGAGGTGGTCGAGATGGTCGAGGCCGATGGTCAGGAGATCGTGGGCTGTGGTGGTTGCTCGTGCGACGAGCCGGGTGCCGTGGATGTCGTTGCGGCGTAGCAGGGCCAGGCAGGTTGCTTCGACGACGGCGGTGTTGCCGCGGTCGAGGAGGAGCCGCTGGAGGATGTCGGCGATGTCGTCCTGGTCGGCCCAGGCGGCGAGTTGTTGTCCTGCGGCGGCCCGCGTTGACCAGTCCGGGCTGTTGGCGGCCGTGATTGCTTCCTGAGGTGGGGTAGGGGCCTGCATGGGCTCAGGCTTCCACAGGGGGTTGTGGGGTGGGGGTGGGTCGGGGTAGCAATTGGTGTTGACTCCATTGATGATTTCGCCGGTCCACAGCAGGCGCGCTGATGCGCGTACGTCAATAAGGAAACAGGATGAAGAAATGGCGCAACGTGGCGATAGCGATTGCTAGTGGCGTCGCAGGAGGACTCCTGTTCGTGTGGCTTGCCCCCGACCGAGGCCACCCAGTGGCAGAGTTCTTGGTCTGGTTGGTTGTCTGGACGCCCTTGTTTTACTGGTTCGCGCTCCGTCCGGCTATGGGTAACGAGTGGCGGCCAAAGGCCAATCGTCCCGCGCCTCCCAGCACAGAGGGGAGCGGTGACTCGCGAAGGCCGCAGTGAAGATGAAGCCGAGTGCCTGGGCGTAGGTCGGTCGCCCGCGCACCCGTCACCGGTAGACCACGCCGTCGACCGTGATGAGCCGTGAGCCCTTCCTGGTCAACGTCACGTCGATCCCCTCGCCGTCGGCTGCGCGTCAGTCGAACAGAACCACGGTGCGGGCGCCCTCGCCGCGGGCCATCCGGGCGAGCGCCTCGGGTGCCTCGTCGAGACTGACCCGGTCGGTGACCAGGAAGTCGAGGTCGAAGCTGCCGTCGAGCACCGCGCGGGCCAGCTCCGGCAGGTCCCGGTCCGGGTCGGAGGAGCCGTACACCGAGGAACGTAGTGTCCGGGCCGAGTGGAAGATCTCCAACGCGCTGAGACCGACGATGTCGTCCTTGCCGCCCATGCCGACCACGATGACCTGCCCACCGCGCCGGGTGGCCCGCCAGGCGGTGCGGATGGTGGCGGCCCGACCGACGCACTCCACCGCGTGATCGACGCCGCGACCGCCGGTCAACGTTCGTACCGCGCGGCTGAGGGTGTCGTCGGCGAGCAGGAAGTCGGTGGCGCCGGCGGCGCGGGCCAGATCGGCTTTGGCGGGGGAGACGTCGACGGCGATGACGGTGGCGGCCCCGGCCGCGCGGGCGGCGGCGACCGCGGACAGGCCGACGCCGCCGAGGCCGATGACGGCGACCGAGTCGCCGGGGCGCACATCGGCGGTACGCCGGATCGCGCCGACGCCGGTGAGCACCGCGCAGCCGAGCAGCGCCGCGGTGGGGAAGGGCAGGTCCGCCGGTACGACCACCATCGCGTGCTGTGGCACCACCACCTGTTCGGCCAGTGCGCCGAGGCCGAGGGTGACGTGCAGCGGCTCGCCGTCGAGGGTGTGCCCGGCCTCTGTGGCCGGGGTGCCGGTGTGTTCGCACAGCCAGGGTTCGCCGTGGGTGCAGGACCAGCAGGCCCGGCAGGGGGGCGCCCAGTTGAGCACCACGTGGTCGCCGACCGCGACCCGGTCGACGCCGTCGCCGATCTCGACCACCACACCGGCGGCCTCGTGGCCGAGCAGCAGCGGGTACGGGGCGGCGATGGTGCCGTCCACCATGGACAGGTCGGAGTGGCAGACGCCGGCGGCCCGGATCGCCACCCGTACCTGCCCGGTGTCGATGTCGGGCAGGTCGACCTGCTCGACGCGTGGGGGAGTGCCAGCGGCCCTGGCGACGAGGCCCTTCACCGCTGGATCGCCTTCAGTTCGCAGAACTCCGCCAGCCCGTGGGTGCCCAGCTCGCGGCCGAGGCCGGACTGCTTGTAGCCGCCGAACGGTGCCAGGGGGTTGAAGGGTGCGCCGTTGATGTCGACGGCCCCGGTGCGCAATCGGCGGGCCACCTGCACCGCGCGTTCCTCGTCGGTGGACCAGACCGCGCCGGCCAGCCCGTAGCGGGAGTTGTTGGCGACCCGTACGGCGTGGTCGTCGTCGTCGACGGGGATGACCGCCAGGACCGGGCCGAAGACCTCTTCCTGGGCCAGGGCGCTGTCGGGGTCGACGTCGGCGATGATCGTCGGGGCGACGAACCAGCCGCGCGACGGTACGGGGGTGTCCGGTCCGCCGGCGACGAGTCGGCCGCCGTCGGCCAGACCTCGGGTGATGTGTTCGCGTACCCGGTCGCGTTGTGCAGCGGAGACCAGGGGGCCGAGTCGGGTGGCCGGGTCGAAGGGGTCGCCGAGCCGGTAGCCGGCGACTGCCTTGGCGGCCAGGTCGAGGGCTTCGTCGTAGCGGTCGCGGTGCACGAGCATCCGGGTCCACGCGGTGCAGGTCTGTCCGGAGTTGAGCATCGCGTTGCCGACGCCGACCTTGATCGCGGCGGTCAGGTCGGCGTCGTCGAGGATGACGTTCGCCGACTTGCCGCCGAGTTCCAACGCGACCCGGGCGATCCGGTCGGCGGCCAGGTGCGCGATGCGTCGGCCGGTGGCGGTGGAGCCGGTGAAGGAGACCAGGTCCACGTCGGGGTGACCGGCGAGGGCCTCGCCGACGATCGGTCCGGTGCCGGTGACCAGGTTGACCACGCCCGGTGGCAGGTCGGCGGCGTCGATGGCGTCGAAGAGCAGGTACGCGGTAAGCGGGGTCAGTTCGCTCGGCTTGAGTACCAGCGTGCAGCCGGCCGCCAGGGCGGGGGCGAGTTTGGCGACGATCTGGTGCAGCGGGTAGTTCCACGGGGTGATCGCCCCGATGACTCCGACGGGTTCGTGGACCACCAGCGAGTTGCCCACGGTCTGCGGCGCCGGCGGGTGGGCGGCCAGGTCGACGTAGCTGCGCAGGACGGTCAGTGGCAGTCCGGCCTGGACGCGGGTGGCGACCTTGAGCGGGGTGCCGAGTTCGGTGGCGACGGTGCGGGCGATGTCGTCGGCGCGGGCGGTCAGCTCGGCGTGCAGTCGGTCGAGGTGGGCGGCCCGGTCGACGGGGTCGGTCGCGGCCCAGCCCTCGAAGGCGGCGCGGGCGGCGGCAACCGCCCGGTCGACGTCGTCGGCCGTGCCGGCCGGGACCGTGCCGATGACCTCCTCGGTGCTGGGGTTGTGCACCTCCAGCGACTGCCGGCCGTCGGCGGGAACCCAGCCTCCGTCGAGGTAGAAATCGGTCCGTACGGATTCCATGAGCCTCCACCTCGACCTAAAACTAGCGGTGCAAGTTTGGACTCTAGTGCGTCGCGCCCTCCGGCGGGAGGGGGGCAAGTGGACCTACGAGGCGCTCGTAGGTGTGCGACAGCCCGTCGATGAGCGCCTCCAGGCCGAGGGCGAACGCGCCCTCGTCGACGCGCTGCTGGTGCTCGGCGAGGCGGTGGGCCTGGCTCAGGTGCGGGTACTGCGCGGCGTAGAGCCCCGGATCCTCCACGAAGCCGCGGGCGAAGGAGCCGAGCGCCGAACCGGTCACGAAGTAGCGCATCAGCGCGCCGATGTGCGTCGCCCGGGCGGGCGGCCAACCCGCCGCGACCAGCCCGCCGTAGACCGCGTCGGCCATGGCCAGTGCCGCCGGGCGTCGGCCGGGACCCTGGGCCAGGTGCGGCACGATGTTCGGATGCGCCGCCAGGGCGGCCCGGAACTCGTACCCCCAGCGGCGCAGTGCCTCGCGCCAGTCGACCTCGCCGAAGTACGACACGTCCACCTGGCCGGTGATGCTGTCCGCGACCGCGTCGAGGATCTCGTCCTTGGTGGCGAAGTGGTTGTACAGCGAGGGCCCGCGTACGCCGAGCGCGGCGGCGAGCCGCCGGGTGGAGAACGCGTCGAGTCCGTCGGCGTCGATCAACGCGGCGGCGGTCTCGACGATCCGCTCCCGGCTGAGCAGCGCCTGTCGAGGCCGGGGCATGGGCGTCCTCCTTCGCATCGGTGGCTCGCGGGGAACTGTCGCACACCGGGGTCTGGACAGCATAAAACTTGCAGCGCTAGTTTAATCGCATGGACCTTCACCTCTCCGCCGAGCAGGTCGCGGTCCGGGAGCTCGCCGCCGACTTCGTCAACCGCGAGGTGGTGCCACACGCGGCGACCTGGGACCGGCGCGAGGCGGTCGACCCGGGCATCGTCGGCAAACTCGGCGACGTCGGATTCCTCGGCCTCACCATCGACGAGGAGTACGGCGGCTCCGGCGGCGACCATCTCGCGTACTGCCTGGTGCTTGAGGAACTCGGCCGAGGCGACTCCGCCGTACGCGGCATCGTGTCGGTCTCCCTCGGCCTGGTCGCCAAGTCGATCGCCACCCACGGCACGCGAGAGCAACGCGAACAGTGGCTGCCCGCGCTCTGCTCGGGCACCGCGCTCGGCTGCTTCGCGCTCACCGAACCGGACAGCGGCTCGGACGCCGCGGCGCTGACCACCCGCGCGGTCCGCGACGGCGACGACTGGCTGCTCACCGGCCGCAAGACGTTCATCACCAACGGCACCACCGCCGACGTCGCGTTGCTCTTCGCCCGCACCGGCGGCCCGGGCCACCGGGGCATCACCGCGTTCCTGGTGCCCACCGACAGCCCGGGACTGTCCCGATCCGAGATCAAGGGCAAGCTGGGGCTGCGCGGACAGGCCACCGCCGAACTCGTCCTCGACGGCGTACGGGTGCCCGACACTGCCCGCCTCGGCGAGTGCGGCGCCGGCTTCCGGCTGGCCCTGGGCACCCTCGCCAAGGGACGCATGTCGGTCGCCGCCGGATGCGTCGGCATCGCCCAGGGCTGCCTGAACGCCGCCGTCGACTACGCCGGAGCGCGCACCCAGTTCGGCAAACCCATCGCCGGACACCAACTCGTGCAGCAACTGCTGGCCCGCATCGCCGTCGACACCGCCGCGGCGCGGCTGCTGGTCTGGCAGGTCGCCGACCTGATCGACCGGGGCCAGCCGTTCGCCACCGAGGCGTCGATGGCCAAGCTGTTCGCCAGCGAGGCCGCCGTGCGTGCGGCCAACGACGCCATCCAGGTCTTCGGCGGGTACGGCTACATCGACGAGTACCCGGTCGGCAAGTACCTGCGCGACGCTCGTGTCACCACCCTCTACGAGGGCACCAGCCAGATCCAGCAGCTACTCATCGGGCGGGCGCTCACCGGCGTCAACGCCTTCTGACGAAAGGAACCGTGAGCACATGGACTTCGGGCTGTCCGACGAGGAACGGGCCATCCGCGACACCGCCCGCGACTTCATCACCCGCGAGGTCATGCCGCTGGAACAGGAACTGCTGCGCCGGGAACGGGCCCACCAGCCCGGCCTGGAACCCTCCGAGCTGCGCGAGCTGCAGCTCAAGGCCAAGAAGTTCGGCTTCTGGGGCCTGGCCACGCCGCAGGAGTACGGCGGCATGGACCTGCCCGCCGTCATGCAGTCGCTGATCTGGACCGAGATCGGCCGCACCTTCGTGCCGTTCCGCTTCGGTGGCGAGGCCGACAACATCCTCTTCTACGCCACGGAGGAGCAGCGGCAGGAGTTCCTGCTGCCCACCATCGCCGGTGAGCGGAACTCCTGCTTCGCCATCACCGAGCCGGGGGCCGGCTCCGACGCCGCCAACATCCGCTTCCGCGCCCGCCGCGACGGTGACGACTGGATCCTCAACGGCGAGAAGACCTTCATCACCGGCGGCAACGAGGCCGATTTCGCCATCGTCATCGCGGTCACCGATCCCGAGCGGGGTGCCCGAAACGGCGGGGCGACCGCCTTCCTGGTGGACCGGGCGATGGGCTGGCGGTCGGAGTTCATCCCCACCATGGGCGAGGGCGGCCCGGCGTCGCTGTTCTTCGACGACGTACGCGTACCGCACCGCAACATCCTCGGCGAGGAGGGCCAGGGCTTCGCGCTCGCCATGCAGTGGATCGGCAAGGGCCGCTACACCATCCCCTCGCACGCCGTCGGCATCGCCGAACGGGCACTGCGGATGGCCATCGACCACGCCAACACCCGGGAGACCTTCGGCACCAAGATCGGCACCAACCAGGCCATCCAGTGGATGATCGCCGACTCGGAGACCGAGCTGGAAGCCGCCCGCTGGCTCATCCTGCGGGCCGCCTGGACGGTCGACGCCGGAATGGACCCCCGGCACGCCTCCTCCATGGCGAAGCTCTACGGCGCCGGCATGGTCAACCGGGTGGTCGACCGGGTCATGCAGATCCACGGCGGCATGGGCTACACCCGCGAACTGCCGATCGAACGCTGGTACCGGCAGGTGCGGCTGTACCGGATCTTCGAGGGCACCGACGAGATGCAACGACTGATCATCTCCCGCGACCTGCTGCGCGGCTACACGAAACTCGGAGGACACCTGGGATGAGGACCTTCGCCAGCATCGACGAGTTGGCCGGCGCGGTCGGCGAGCGGCTCGGCCCCGGCCCGTGGTTCACGGTCGACCAGAGCCGGGTCGAGCTGTTCGCCGACGCCACCGACGACCACCAGTGGATCCACCTCGACCAGGAACGGGCGGCAGCCGGACCGTACGGCGGCACCATCGCCCACGGCTACCTGACGCTGAGCCTGATACCGGCCCTGGTCGGCCAGCTGTACCGGGTCGACGGGGTGCGGATGGGCATCAACTACGGCCTCAACCGGGTCCGCTTTCCCGCACCGGTACGCGTCGGCAGCTCGGTACGGGTCGTCGCCACCATCGACCAGGTCACCCCGTTCGACGGCGGAGCGCAGCTGGTCGCCACGGTGACCGTGCAGAACGACGGCGGCGACAAGCCGGTCTGCGTGGCCGAGACGGTGAGCCGGCTGTACACCGACCCGCCCCGATGACCACGCTCTCCCCGGCGACCGTGCTGGCCGGCTCCGCCCGCCGGCACGCCGACACCGTCGCCGTCGTCGACGGACGGGTCCGCGTCACGTACGCCGAACTGTGGTGGGAGGCCCGCTGCTACGGCACCGGGCTACGCGCCGCAGGGGTACGCGCCGGCGACACGGTGGCCCTGCTCGCACCGAACGTGGTCGACTTTCCCCGGGTCTACTACGCCGCCCTCGCCGCCGGCGCGCACCCCGTGCCGATCGGCGCGCCGACCAGCCCGCAGACGGTTCACCTGCTGCGCGGCGCGCGGCTGCTCGTCTGCCACACCTCACAACTGGCCGCCGGGCAGAGGGTCAGCGCCCGGGTCGGCGTACCGCTGGTCACCGTCGGACCGACCCGCGGCCCGTCCGGCGTACCCCGACTGGAAGACCTCAGCGACCCCGCACCCGGCGGCACCGCCGCGGACCCGGACACCGACACCGACCCGGGCGGCCGGAGCGCGACCGACCCGGCCGACGGCGACGTGGTGCTCAGCTGCCTGCCGCTGGGTGGCCGGTTCGGCCAGGACGTCGCACTGACCGGCACCTTCGCCGCCGGCGCGACCCTGGTGCTGCTGGGCCGCTTCACCGGCCCGGCAGCACTGGAGCTCATGCTCCGCGAGGAGGTCACCGTCTTCCACGGCACCTCAGCCATGTACGCGGCCCTGCTCGACGCGGCACGGGGCAGGCAGACCCTGCCCCGGCTGCGACGCTGCGTCAGCAGGACCCCCCTGCCGCCGGCCCTGGGACAGCCCTTCACGACCACCTTCGCCACAGTCGTCACCGTGGCCGAGGAGAAGTCCCGATACGGCGGTGGCCGACGACAGCGCTGGCGCTGCCGACACCGACGGTGACGCCGGTGCCGGCGGCACCGCCCGTCGCCCGCGCCAGGTGGACAACAGGCGCGGTCAGCGAGTTGCCGACCCGGTCAGGCCGCAGCGATGTCCGGCGTGGCCCGGAAGAGGTTCGTCGGGTCGTAGCTGGCCTTGATGGCGACCAGCCGCTGGTACGTCTCCGGCAGGTACGCCTGCGCGAACTGCTCCGGTGCGGCGTCGGCGGCGGTCAGGAAGTTCACGAACAGCCGACCGGTGCTCCACGGCGCGATGGCCGCGAGCACCCGGGTCAGGTGAGCGTGGATCGCCTCGGCCTCGTTCGGGCCGCCGAGCCCGACAGCGTAGAGGCTGAAGGCGGCACCCTGAAGGTCGCTGGCGTTACCGGCCGCCGGGCGGCGCTCCAACGCCCCGCCGAGGTGCCGCAGCTCGAAGATGACCAGCGGGCTGCCCGAATCGGGGCCGGCATGCTCGACGATGGCGTCGACCAGCTCCGGGGTGAACTCCCGCAGCAGCCCCGAACGGTCCTGGACCGGGATCGGGTTCGGCGGGTCGGCGTGGATGGAGGCGATCGCGGTGTACGGCATCTCCATCACCGAGTCGATAAGCATCGGGGCGATCTCCCGCAGCGGGGCGACCAGTCGCTCGCCCTCCTCGGCGGCGCCGACGTAGGCGATCCGCACGTGCACCACCATCTGACCGCGCAGCGGCTCCGGCACCTCCGGAAGCGGCGGCAGCTGCAACAACGCGATGGACGAGTTCATCTCGTCCGGCACACCAGCGGTCCACCGGCCCCACGCGTTGAACACCTCGGCCGCCCGGTCAGCGGTGAAGAACAGACCGCCGCCGTAGATGTGGCTGACCGGGAAGAGGTTGAACTCCAAGGCGGTCACCACCCCGAAGTTGCCCTTGCCGCCCAGCACGGCCCAGAACAGGTCCGGCTCCTCGGTGGCGGTCGCCACGCGCAGCCGGCCGTCCGCGGTGACCAGCTCGACCCGGCGTACCTGGTCGGCGGCGAAGCCGAAGGTCCGGCCGATCGGGCTCAACCCGCCGCCCAACGTGTACCCGACCACCCCGACGCTGGGCGACGCCCCGTTCAGCGGCGCCAGACCGTGCTTGCCCGCCGCCTCGACGACCTGCTGCCACTGGACACCTGCCTCGACCCGGGCGGTACGCGCCTCGGCGTCGATAATGACCCCGTCCATCCGTCGGGTGTTGATCAACACCGCCCCGGCCGTGGGGAGCGCCGAGTGACCGGTGGCCAGCATCGCGACCGGCAGACCCTGTTCCGCGGCGAAGTCGACAGCAGCCTGGACATCGGCGACGCCCGCGACACCCACCACGAGCGCCGGCTGGTGCGAGACGGCGAGGTTGTACGACGCGCACTCGACGTCGTACCCGTCCTCGCCCGGAAGCAGCACCGGCCCGACCGTCTGAGCGGCGAGGCGTGCCGCGGCCTGCCGGGTGACCACAGAGCCACCCGGTATCGAACTCTGGTTCGGGTTCATACGATGCCTTTCGCGTATTGGCGGGTGAGCAACCAATTCCGCAGACGTCGTCGTACCTGACCAGTTCGAGACTCGTGTCGTGTCACGCCTCACATCGGCGAAGATCGGCTTCACAAACGCGTGAGCCATGGGGGCGTACCAGGCATTTATGTCGCACAGGAATCGTCAGCGGCCGGTCTCCGACAGACGTCCCTCGGTGAGCCGCAGCCAGCGGCTGACATTGATCTCCGCGAGGAACCGCTCGTCGTGGCTGACCACCAACAGCGCACCCTGGTAGGCGTTGAGCGCACTCTCCAACTGACCGACGCTGACCAGGTCGAGGTTGTTGGTCGGCTCGTCGAGCAGCAGAAGTTGCGGTGCCGGCTCCGCGCCCAGGACACAGGCCAGGGTGGCACGCAACCGCTCGCCACCGGAGAGCACCCCGACCGGCAACTGCGCTCTGGCACCCCGGAACAGGAAACGGGCGAGCAGGTGCATCCGCCGCGCCTCCGGCGCCTGCGGCGCGAACACCGCAAGGTTCTCCGCCACCGTACGCTCCGGATCCAGCAGATCCAGCCGCTGCGACAGGTACGCGATCCGGCCGTCCGCCCGCCTGACCTGGCCACCCTCAGGCTCCAGAGTGCCGGTGACCAGGCGCAGCAACGTGGACTTGCCGGCACCGTTGGCACCGAGCAGCGCGATCCGCTCCGGACCCCGGATCGTCAGGTCGACGCCGTCACCGGCGAAGACCGGCCGCCCGCCGTAGCGGACCTGCATCCGCTCAGCAGCCAGCAGCGTACGTCCGGCCGGCACCAGGGTGCCGGGCAGATCCAAGGAGAGCTTCTGTTCGCTGCGCAGCGCCTGCCCTGCCTCGTCGAGCCGAGCCTTCGCCTCGCTGACCCGCGCGGAATGCAGCTCGTCCGCCCTACCCGCCGACTCCTGGGCGTTGCGTTTCAGCGTGCCGGCGAAGATCTTCGGCAGGCCCGCGTTCTTGAGGTTGCGAGAGGCGTTGCCGGCCCGCCGCGCCGCCCGCTCGCGCGCCTCCTGCAACTCCCGCTTCTCCCGCTTGAGTTCCTGCTCGGCGTTGCGGACGTTCTTCTCCGCCACCTCCTGCGCGGCCCGCACCGCCGCCTCGTACGCGGTGAAGTTGCCGCCGTGGAACCGCAGCTCACCGCGGTCCAGTTCGGCGATCCGGTCCATCCGGTCCAACAGCGCCCGGTCGTGGCTGACCAGCAGCAGACAGCCGGTCCACTGCTCCAGCACCTCGGTGAGCTTGTGCCGGGCGACGATGTCGAGGTTGTTCGTCGGCTCGTCCAACAGCAGCACGTCGGGCCGCTTCAACAACTGCGCGGCCAGACCGAGAGAGACGACCTGCCCGCCGCTGAGCGTGTCCAGACGCCGATCGAAGGCCAGTTCACCGAGGCCGAGCCGGTCCAACTGCGCACGGGTCCGTTCCTCGATGTCCCAGTCGTTGCCGATCGTGGTGAAGTGCTCCTCGCTGGCGTCCCCGGACTCGATGGCGTGCAGCGCCCCGATCAGCGGAGCGATCTCCAGCACCTCGGCCACCGTGCGGTCACCCACCAGCGGCAGGGTCTGCGGAAGATAGCCCAGCACCCCCTGGACCGAGACAGACCCGGCGGTGGGCCGGTACTCGCCGGCGATCAGCCGCAGCAGGGTGCTCTTGCCGGCACCGTTCGGCGCGACCAACCCGGTACGGCCGCCACCGATCGTGAAGGACAGGTCCTGGAAGACCGGAGTGTCATCCGGCCAGGAGAAGCTCAGGTTCGAGCAGACGACAAAAGAATCGGACATCGGGACAGAACCTCGGATGTGAGGGCAGGCGGACCTCAGCCGCCCGACAGGGGGACACGGTCTGGAAGAAACGACGACCGACCACGGCACCGGCGCTCACGGGCGCGGGCCGGACAGCCGATCACATGTCCGGTCTCACCCGGAGATGTCGTCGTCTCCCTGCATGTCTCGTCTCCCTGATTCGCTGACCATCCAGGGCCAGATCCTGCGTGACTACGGTAGCACCGGCGGCACTCGACTCGCCCGATGAGCCGCCTTCCTAGGAGTATCAGGACCAGGCTGCTCGCCGACGGCGAACCTACCGTGGTCGACATGGCGAATCCGAGACTAGGTGGACACCAGCCCGCGCCGCGACAGGTTTTCGGCACCCCCGGCCGACCACGACGGGACCGGTCCGGGACGCCGTACCTGGCCACCCTGGGCAGCGGGGCCTGCCTGGTCGTGACGCTCGCGGCATGTTCCGCCGGACCGGGCAGCGACACCGCCGCTGACGACACGACACGGTCCGACCGGCAGGCCTCCACGACGGCCGCACCGACCCCGCCGCCATCGCCCGGCGACACCGCACCGCATCCGTACGTCGGGATGTGGGTGACCGCCGACGGTCACATCCGGCAGGCGTTGCTCGCCGACGGCCGCTACGACGAGGCCCGCGGCGAGCGGGAGAGCGCCTACACCGGCTCCTACCGGGTGAGCGGAAACCGCATCGAGTACGCCGACGACACCGGTTTCAGCGCACACGGCACCTTCGACGGGGACGTCCTGCACCACGCGGGATACGTCTTCTACCGCGAGGGCAGCGACGCACACCGCAACGCGAGAGAGGACTGACCATGATGGACAACGCGACAGGACATGGCCGACGCGTGCTCTTGACGGCGGGGATCGCCGGTGGGCTGACGGTGCTCGCCGGGGCCGGCGTCGCCTCGGCGGGAGGGCCCAGGAACCCCGACGTGCCGGGGCGGCCGGCCATGGAACGCCGCAACATGGAGGCGGTGCGACGCGCCTTCGCACGGCAGAACGCCGGCGGCGACATCTACGACATCCTGCACGACGAGGTGGAGTGGACGATCGTCAACGGCCGTACCTACACCTCCAAAGCCGAATTCCTCGCCCAGGGATCGGCACCGATCATGGACCGGCTGGCCTCGACGCTGGTGATGACGATCCGGGACATGTGGGCGGACGGAGACACCGTGATCATCCGGTTCGCGGGCGACGCGACGGCGACCGACGGCGTCGACTACCACAACGAGTACTGCTGGATCTGGCAGCTGCGCGGTGGCGACGTGGTGCGCAGTCACGCCTTCCTGGACATGGTCGCCGTGCGGGAACTCATCGACCGTATCGACCTGACCTGACCGGTCACCGCAGCCAGCTGCTGGCGGCCAGGGTGCCCAGCAGCCGCAGCGCCTCGGCGCTGCGGCTGTCCGGCTGGGCGCGGTACACGATCAGCTGCTGTCCGGGCGCCTCCCGGACGTCGAAGGCGTGGTACGACAACGTCAGTTCACCCACCGCGCCGTGCCGGAACGTCTTGGCCTCGTGCGTCTTGCCCTGCACGTCATGACGCCCCCACAGTCGACGGAACTCCGCACTCGCCGAGCCCACCTCCTCGACCAGGTCCCGCGCCTGCCGGTCGTGCGGGTCGTGACCGAGGGCAAGACGAAGGTTCGCCACGCACGCCTCGGTGGCCCGTCGCCAGTCGGCGAAGAACGTCGCACCGGCCGGGTCCAGGAACGTCATCCGGACGAGGTTGTCCGCCTCGGCGAAGTCCGCATAGAACGCGTCGGCCAGCGCGTTGCCGGCCAGCAGGTCGAGTCGTCGGTCGAGGACGAAGGCCGGGGTGTCCGGCCAGGCGTCGAGCAGATCCCGCAGGCTCTGCTCGACCCGGGACCGAGCGGGGGTCGGCGCGTCGCCGGACACCGGTGGACACGAGACCGACGTCGCCCGGCGTCAACCGGGCGCGCCGGGCGGTGAGGAACGCCCCGAGCGCGGTTGTCGGCATGCCACCAACGGTATCCGTGCGGGACCCGACCAGGCAGGGTGCGCCGCACCCTGGTTGCGCCCGGCTGGCTGCCGCCGACGACTGTGGATGCGTCCTGCGCCGCCGGTGACCGGCGCGGGGAGTCCGTCGGCAGGACACACGTCCCGCCGACGGACTCGGGTGACCGAAGCCTACGGTTTGCGGGCGAGGAGCCCGACGAAGGTGTGATAGGTGTCGGTCTGCTGCCGAGCCGGCGTGCCTGGCTCCGGACGCCACTCGGCCAGCGGCACCAACCCCGGCTCCAGCACCGTCAGCCCATCGGCGAAGGAGAGGATCTCCTCGTCGGTGCGCCAGCGGCCGGTGCCCAGCGACTCGTTGAAGACCCGTTCGACCTCGCGCGCCTTGCGGGAGCCCTCCGGATCACGCTCACCCGGGTCCCGGAAGTGGGAGATCGCCACGTAGCTGCCCGACGGCAGCGCGTCGATCAACTCGGCCGCCAACGCTCGCGGCTGCTCGTCGTCACCGACGTGGTGCAGGATCGCGAAGAGCAACAACCCGATCGGTCGGTCGAAATCGAGGAACCGACGTACCTCCGGATTGTTGAGGATCTCCTGCGGCGCCCGGACATCCGCCTGGATCACCGTCGCCGTGCCCTCCTCGGCGAGCAGGGCACGCCCGTGCGCCAGGACGATCGGATCATTGTCCACGTACACCACCCGGGCCTTCGGGTTGTGCTCGGTGGCGACCTCGTGCACGTTGCCCTGGGTGGGCAGCCCCGACCCGATGTCGAGGAACTGGTCGATGCCGGCCTCGGTGACCAGGAAGCGAATCACCCGACGCAGAAAGGCCCGGTTCGCCTGGCCGGCTGCCGGCCCGTCCGGAGTGATCCGCAGGGCGTGCTCGGCTACCTTTCGGTCGACCTCGAAGTTGTCCTTGCCCCCGAGAAAGAAGTCGTAGACCCGGGCCACGCTGGGAATGCTGGTGTCGATGCCAGGGGGTGCCGCCTTGTCGCGGGTCACAGGCGTCTCCATTCAATGAGGATCGACGCCGGGTGAAGTCTGCGGGCGGTTCCGGCGCTGCGGTGAGTGTAGCCATCGACTGAGTGAAATTCTCACCCTGCCTGGTACCGCTCCCAGCAGACGTGCGGGCTCACTCGACCGGCAGCAGCGCGACCCCCTGCATCTCGATCAGCAGGTGCGGGTGCGGCAGCTGGTGCACCGCCACTGTGGTACGCGTCGGCCCGGTCTCGTCGAAGAGTTCGGCGTACACGCGGTTGTAGCCACCGAAGTCGTTCATGCTGACCAGGTACGTGGTCACCTGCACCAGATCGGACAGGTCCGCGCCCACCTCGCGCAGGATGTCGCGCATGTTCTCGATCACCGCGCGGGTCTGCACCTCGATGTCCAACGAGGTCGTGCCCAACGCGTCCACAGTCGCACCGGCGATCGTGTTGTCGGGACGGCGGCTGCTCGTACCGGAGACGAAGGCGAAACCGCCCGCGACCTTGACGTGCGGGAACCGGCCACGCGGCACGGCCTTGCCGGCGACGACCCTGGCCCCGCTCATGCCGACGCCCGCAGCGAGACGGTGCCGAGCTGTTCGACAGTGACCCGCACGTGCGCGCCCGGCGTCAGCGGCACTGCGGCGGTCGCCGCGCCGGCCAGCAGCACCCAGCCGTCGCGCAGCTCCCCGGCGAGGCGGGCCGCCTCGGGCAGGGCGCGGCGCGGGTCGCCGAGGATCGCCGCGGTGGAGCCGACCTGCGCGACCCGACCGTCGACCTCCAGCAGCACACCGAGGTTGTCCACGTTGTCGGGCACCGGCTGCCACGGCCCGACGACGAAGCCGGACGCGGAGGTGTTGTCGGCGATCACCTCCGGCAGGGTGAACCGGAAGTCCCGGTACCGGGAGTCGATGAGCTCGACGGCGGGGGCGACGGCGGCGATCGCGCCACCCTCGACGAGGAACGCCACCTCCGGCTCGACCTTCGGATGGATGTGCCCGGACAGGTCGACGGTGCCGCCGTCGGAAATGTGCATCGCGTCGGTGAGCCGACCCCAGATCACCTCGTCGACACCCATCTGGGTCATCTTCGCGCGGCTGGTCAGGCCCAGCTTCACCCCGACCACCGCCTCACCACGGCCCACCCGGCGGGCCACCAGCGCGTCCTGCACCTGGTACGCGGTGGTCACGTCAAGGCCGGCGTCGGCACCGAACTGGGCGAGGGCGGTCCGTGTCACGGCGGCCTCGTCCAGCCGGGCGGCGATAGTGTCGATCACTGCGGGTCCTTCCCGGCGTCCCGGACCAGGTCCAGCGCCACGTCGACGATCATGTCCTCCTGGCCGCCGACCATCTTGCGGCGACCCAACTCCAGCAGGATGGTGCGCACGTCCACGCCGTAGCGGCCGGCGGCGCTCTCCGCGTGCCGCAGGAACGACGAGTAGACGCCGGCGAAGCCGAGCGACAACGTCTCCCGGTCCACCCGCACCGGCCGGTCCTGCAACGGACGCACCAGATCCTCGGCGGCGTCCATCAACGCGAACACGTCACAGCCGTGCTGCCAGCCGTTCAGCTCGGCCACCGCGATGAAGACCTCCAGCGGCGCGTTACCCGCCCCGGCACCCATCCCGGCCAGTGAGGCGTCCACTCGGCGCACCCCGTGCTCGACCGCGACGAGGCTGTTGGCCACGCCGAGGGAGAGGTTGTGGTGCGCGTGGATGCCGATCTCCGTCGTCGGATCGAGCACCTGCCGGTACGCGTCCGCCCGCTGCGCCACGTCCGCCATGGTCAACCGGCCGCCGGAGTCGGTGATGTAGACGCAGTGCGCGCCGTAGGACTCCATCAGCTTGGCCTGCGCGGCCAGTGCGGCCGGGTCGTTCATGTGCGACA